>NZ_WMBF01000355.1:0-6590 GCF_019400875.1 Streptomyces anatolicus
CGTCAGCACCACGACTCCCGCCAACAGCACCGCGTCCGGCACGGCCCTGCCGACACCCGAGGCCCACCGCTCCACCGCGAACGAGTCGTCCACGTCCAGGAGCCCCGGCAGCGCGGTCGTCCCGTCGTAGGCGAGGAAGAGCGCCCCGAGGCCGATGAAGAACAGCCCGGAAAGCAGCGAGGTCGTGTGCAGTTCGAACCGGCCGAGCCGGAAGGCCCGCCCCCGCAGCCACCTGCGCCGCCCCAGCTCGAACCGCTCCCAGAGCAGCGCGAGGACGAAGAGCGGCACGGCCATGCCCAGCGCGTAGACCGCAAGGAGCAGCCCTCCGTACACCGGGCTCCCGCTCACCGCCGCGACCGTCAGGACGCTGCCGAGGATCGGCCCGGCGCAGAACCCGGCGAGCCCGTAGACCGCCCCCAGCGCGTACACGGAGACGGCGGTCGTCGGCCGGATCCGCCCCGAAAGCTCCGCCATCCTCCGCGAGGCGAAGCCCATCCCCACCACCTGGAGCACCCCGAGCCCGATGATCAGCCACCCGGCGACGAGCACCAGCTGGTCACGGTGGCCGAAGAAGAACCGCCCGGCATAGGAACCGGCCGCGCCAAGCGGCACAAGCGTCGTGGCGAGTCCCGCGTAGAAGATGCCGGTCCGCGCGACCAGGCGGGACGTGGAGTCGATCGAGTACGCGAAGAAGGCGGGCAGGAGCAGCGCGCTGCACGGGCTGACGAGCGCGAGCAGCCCGCCCAGGAACGCCGCGAAGTACCCCACATCGGCGGTCACTCGGAGCCACCCTTGCCGCTCCCCTTGCCCTGGTTGCCCCGGGAATCCGCGGCCTTCGCCGCCGCCTCGATCGCCTGATCGAAGACGTCGTCCGGCTGCGCGCCCGAGATGGGCCGCCCGTTGACCAGGAAGGACGGCGTGGACGTGGCGCCGAGCCCGTACGCCTCCTCCTGGTCCTTCTTCACCGCCGCCTTGGCCGCCTCGCTCCCGGCGTCGCGCACGAAGCGGCCGATGTCCTTGACCCCGGCCTCCTCGGCCAGTTCCCTCAGCCGGTCCTCGCCGAAGCCCTTCTCCTTGGCCCCCTCGGCGTACGCGGCCTCGTTGAACTGCCAGAAGCGCCCCTGCCTCCCCGCGGCCCACGCGCCGCGCGCGGCCCGCTCGGAGTCCGCGCCGAAGATCGGGAAGTTGCGCCACTCGATGCGCAGAACGCCCTCGTCCACGTACTTCTTCACGAGGCCCGGCTCGGTGTCGCGGGCGAACTTCCCGCAGAAGCCGCACTTGAAGTCGGCGTACTCGACCATCACGACGGGCGCGTCGGCGCGGCCCTGGGCGAGCGGGTCCTTGGCGTCGCGCCGCGCGAGCTTCTCCAGCTCGGGATAGACCCCGGCCTGCGCCTCGGCGGAGGGCGCGGCTCCGGCGGCGGCCTCCTTCACGGTGCCACCCGGCGAGGAGTCGGCGGGCTTGGTCGCGGTGTAGGAGGCGACGCCGAGCAGCGCGGCGGCGACGGCGACGCCCGCGACGATGGCGATGTTCTTTTTGTTGTTGCTCTGCGGCATCAGCAGGTTCTCTCTGTTCCTGTGGTTCCTGTACGTGGTGGAAGGGCCCGGACGCGGGCGCCTCTACACACGCAGGACAGAGAGATCCACAGGGGAGGGCGGCGCGACCGGCGGCGGCCCCCGCACCGGCGTCACGTCAAGGAGAGCCTGGTCGCCGCTCCAGGAGCCGGCGGCACCGTGGGCCTCGTACAGCGCGGGCAGCAGATCGTGCGCGGAGCTGGAGCGCGGCGGCGACACGGGGTGCTGCCCGGTGTCCCCCTGCCCGCCCTCGCCGCAGCCGGGCCCGTCGTGGCTCTCCGCCGCGTGCGCCACCGTGGAGACCGGCGCCTCGGCATGGGCGACCGCAGGCCCGCAGAACCCCCCGAGCACGACGAGCAGCACCGCCACCAAGGGGCACCACGCCGTACGCGCACGGGTCAACATGCCCGGAATCGTACGTGTCGGGACCCCGCCAAGGGGAAATCGGTTCGCCACCGCCGAGCGGCGGGTGAGATCCTGGACGGCGTATGTCTACGCAGCCCGCCCTCACCCTCGACACCCTCGCCCCCCGCCTGACCGAGCTGTCGCTGCGCGACGAGCACCGGATCGGCCGCCGGCTCGAGGGTGCACGCCGCATCCGCAAGCCCGAGGCCCGCGCCGCCGTTCTCGCCGAGATCGCGGCGGACGTGGAGAAGGCCGAGGCGCGGATGGCCGAGCGCGGCTCCCGCGTGCCCGCGATCACCTATCCCGAGCAGCTGCCGGTCAGCCAGAAGAAGGACGACATCGCCGAGGCGATCCGCGACCACCAGGTCGTGATCGTCGCGGGCGAGACCGGTTCCGGCAAGACCACGCAGATCCCCAAGATCTGTCTGGAGCTTGGCCGGGGCGTGCGCGGCATGATCGGCCATACGCAGCCGCGCCGCATCGCGGCCCGTACGGTCGCCGAGCGCGTCGCCGAGGAGATGGACACGCCGCTCGGCGAGGCCGTCGGCTGGAAGGTCCGCTTCACGGACCAGGTCAATCCGGACGGCACGTTCATCAAGCTGATGACGGACGGCATCCTGCTCGCCGAGATCCAGACGGACCGCGAGCTGCGCGCGTACGACACGATCATCATCGACGAGGCGCACGAGCGTTCGCTCAACATCGACTTCCTGCTGGGCTACCTCGCCCAGCTGCTGCCGAGGCGCCCGGACCTGAAGGTCGTCATCACCTCGGCGACCATCGACCCCGAGCGCTTCTCGCGGCACTTCGGGGACGCGCCGATCGTGGAGGTCAGCGGCCGGACCTATCCGGTGGAGGTGCGCTACCGGCCCCTCCTAGAAGAGGACTCGGACGACTCCGACCGCGACCAGATCACGGCGATCACCGACGCCGTCGAGGAGCTTCAGGCCGAGGGCAAGGGCGACATCCTCGTCTTCCTCTCCGGAGAGCGCGAGATCCGCGACACGGCGGACGCGCTGAACAAGAAGAACTACAAGTTCACGGAAGTCCTCCCGCTCTACGCCCGGCTCTCCCACGCCGAGCAGCACCGCGTCTTCCAGCAGCACACGGGCAGACGGATCGTCCTCGCGACGAACGTCGCCGAGACCTCGCTGACCGTGCCGGGCATCAAGTACGTGATCGACCCCGGCACGGCCCGCATCTCCCGCTACAGCCACCGCACGAAGGTGCAGCGCCTGCCCATCGAGGCGATCAGCCAGGCCAGCGCCAACCAGCGCAAGGGCCGCTGCGGCCGTACGTCGGACGGCATCTGCATCCGGCTCTACAGCGAGGACGACTTCCTCTCCCGCCCGGAGTTCACGGACGCGGAGATCCTCCGTACGAACCTCGCCTCCGTCATCCTCCAGATGACCGCGGCCGGCCTCGGCGACATCGAGAAGTTCCCCTTCATCGACCCGCCGGACCACCGCAACATCCGCGACGGCGTGCAGCTCCTGCAGGAGCTGGGCGCGCTGGACCCGACCCAGAAGGACCCGAAGAAGCGCCTCACCCAGCAGGGCCGCAAGCTGGCCCAGCTGCCGGTGGACCCGCGGCTCGCCCGGATGGTCCTGGAGGCCGACAAGAACGGCTGCGTACGCGAGGTCATGGTGATCGCGGCGGCCCTGTCCATCCAGGACCCGCGCGAGCGCCCGGCCGAGAAGCAGGCGCAGGCCGACCAGCAGCACGCCCGCTTCAAGGACGAGACCAGCGACTTCCTCGCGTATCTGAACCTGTGGCGGTACGTCCGTGAGCAGCAGAAGGAGCGCGGCTCGTCGTCCTTCCGCCGCATGTGCAAGGCGGAGTACCTGAACTTCCTGCGCATCCGCGAATGGCAGGACATCTATACGCAGCTGCGTACGGTCGCCAAGCAGCTGGGCATCCACCTCAACGACGAGGACGCCCCCGACGACCGCGTCCACATCTCCCTGCTCGCCGGGCTCCTCTCCCACATCGGGATGAAGGACGTGAAGGAGTCCAAGGACAGCGGCAAGGACAGTAAGGACCCCAAGCAGCGCGGCGGGCGCAACGAATACATCGGCGCCCGCAACGCCAAGTTCGCGATCTTCCCCGGCTCGGCGCTCTTCAAGAAGCCGCCGCGCTTCATCATGTCGGCCGAGCTGGTGGAGACCTCGCGGCTGTGGGCCCGCGTCAACGCCAAGATCGAGCCCGAGTGGGTCGAGCCGCTGGCCGAGCACCTCCTCAAGCGCACGTACAGCGAGCCGCACTGGGAGAAGGACCAGGCGGCGGTGATGGCGATAGAGAAGGTCACGCTGTACGGCGTCCCGATCGTCACCGACCGCAAGGTGAACTACGGCCGCATCGACCCCGAGGTCTCCCGCGACCTGTTCATCCGCAACGCGCTCGTCGAGGGCGACTGGCGCACGCACCACAAGTTCTTCGCCGCCAACCGCAAGCTGCTCACCGAGGTCGAGGAGCTCGAGCACCGGGCCCGGCGCCGCGACATCCTCGTCGACGACGAGACGCTCTTCGACTTCTACGACCAGCGGGTGCCGGCCGACGTCGTCTCCGGCGCGCACTTCGACTCGTGGTGGAAGAAGAAGCAGCGGGAAAAGCCCGAACTGCTCGACTTCGAGCGGTCGATGCTGATCAACGAGAAGGCCGGTGACGTCTCCAAGGACGACTACCCCGACTCGTGGCGGCAGGGCCCGCTGAAGTTCAAGGTGACGTACCAGTTCGAGCCGGGGGCGGACGCGGACGGCGTCACCGTCCACATCCCGCTCCAGGTCC
The DNA here is from genome assembly GCF_019400875.1 of Streptomyces anatolicus. Lineage (NCBI taxonomy): Bacteria > Bacillati > Actinomycetota > Actinomycetes > Kitasatosporales > Streptomycetaceae > Streptomyces > Streptomyces anatolicus. Next base: position 4,767 of record NZ_WMBF01000355.1, read on the forward strand.
TCAACCAGGTCTCGGACGAGGGCTTCGACTGGCAGATCCCGGGGCTGCGCGAGGACGTGGTCATCGAGCTGATCCGCTCCCTGCCCAAGCCGATCCGGCGGAACTACGTCCCGGCGCCGAACTACGCGCAGGCGTTCCTGGAGCGTGCGGTCCCCCTCCAGGAGCCGCTGCACGTCACGCTGGCGCGCGAGCTGCAGCGGATGGTCGGGGTGCCGGTCTCGCCCGACGACTTCGATCTGACGCGCGTACCCGACCACTTGAAGATCACGTTCCGGATCACCGACGAGCGGCGTCGCAAGCTCGCCGAGGACAAGGACCTCGAAGCGCTCAAGCTGCGGCTCAAGCCGAAGGCCCGGCAGGCGCTCTCGCAGGCCGCCGCCGCGACCGCCGAGCGTACGGGCGGCTCGGCCGTGGAGCGTACGGGGCTGACGGACTGGAACATAGGCGCGCTCAGCCGCGTCTTCGAGACCCGGCGGGCCGGGCAGCCCGTGAAGGCGTACCCCGCCCTCGTGGACGACGGCGACACCGTCTCCGTACGCCTCTTCGACACCGAGGCGGAGCAGCGGCAGGCGATGTGGCGCGGTACGCGCCGGCTCATCCTGCGCAACATCCCGGTCAACCCGGGCAAGTTCGCCTCCGACAAGCTGACGAACCAGCAAAAGCTCGCCCTGTCCGCGAATCCGCACGGGTCCATGCAGGCGCTCTTCGACGACTGTGCGATGGCGGCGGCGGACAAGCTGATCGCGGACTTCGGCGGGCCCGTCTGGGACGAGGCGGCCTACCGGGCGCTCTTCGACAAGGTGCGGGCGGAGATCGTCGACACCACCGTGCGGGCCGTCGGCCAGGTGCAGCAGGTGCTCGCCGCCTGGCAGGCCTGTGAGCGGCGCCTGAAGTCGACGAAGAGCCCCGTGCTGCTCGCGAACCTCGCGGACGTGCGGGAGCAGCTGAACTCCCTCATCAAGCCGGGCTTCGTGACGGAGACGGGTCTGCGGCGCCTGCCCGACCTGATGCGGTACATGGTGGCGGCGGACCGGCGGCTCCAGCAGATGCCGACGAACGTCCAGCGGGACACCAGTCGCATGGAGAAGGTCCACGAGATGCGGGACGAGTACCTGTGGCTCCTGGAGCAGCTGCCGCGGGGCCGGCCGGTTCCCCAGGAGGTCCTGGACGTCCGCTGGATGCTGGAGGAGCTGCGCGTCAGCTACTTCGCGCACGCGCTGGGCACGGCGTACCCCGTCTCGGACAAACGGATCGTGAAGGCGATCGACGCGCTGGCGCCGTGAGCGCGGGCGTACGCAGGGTGAGTTCGACCGCTGGGCCTGCGCTGCTGTAGAGTCCTGTCTCGCAGCACAGCGCGCAAGCGGGTGCCGCGAAGCAAGGTCCTGTGGAGCAGTTTGGAGTGCTCGCCACCCTGTCAAGGTGGAGGCCGCGGGTTCAAATCCCGTCAGGACCGCAGTAAGAAAGGGCCCGCAGCCGACTTGGTTGCGGGCCCTTCTGCCTGCCCTAGTCCCTCGCGGCTCGCCGCCCTGTCAAGGTGGAGGCCGCGCCCGCGGCGAAGCCGCAATCAGACACAGCAAATCCCGTCAGAACCGCAGTACGAAAGGGCCCGCAGCCGAAACTGGCCGCGGGCCCCTTCGCATGCCCTAGCCCCTCGCAGCTCGCCACCCTGACAAGGTGGAGGCCGCGCCCGCGGCGAAGCCGCAATCAGACACAGCAAATCCCGTCAGGACCGCAGTAAGAAAGGGCCCGCAGCCGAAACTGGCCGCGGGCCCCTTCGCACGCCCTAGCCCCTCGCAGCTCGCCACCCTGACAAGGTGGAGGCCG
>NZ_WMBF01000356.1:0-6571 GCF_019400875.1 Streptomyces anatolicus
GTGTGGGCGAGTGAAGTAATGGTGAGTGGTGGTGGAGGATTTCGTGATCAGGTCGGGACGCCGGATGACCGGCACGCGCGAGTTGGTGACCGTAATGCGGTGAAATACGCGCGCAAAAACGGGCGTTGGGGCGGGCGGCGGCGGCAAGTCAGCCGGGCCCAGGGGGTTGCGCCAGCAACCAGGACCCCGGTGGGCGGCGGCAATGATCTCGACCCGGCACACGGCCAACTCCTAAGCTGGCGGCTCTTCCTGCTGCTCACGGGGGCCGACCCCGCGCTGAGTGGTGGGCCCATCACAGCCAGGAGATCACTTTGCTCTGCAAGAAGACCGGGCTGCGCCTCGCCGCGCCCGTCGCCGTACTCGCCCTCGCGCTGACCGCCTGTGGCGGCGGGGACGACAAGAAGTCGGAGGAGAAGCCGAAGGCCGACGCCGCCAACTCCCAGGAGAAGCCAAAGGCGCCCTCCGCGCTGTCGGCCGGCGAGAGCACCACGGGCAAGGTCAAGGAGGGCGATGTCACCGTCACGTACGACGTCGCCGCGCAGAAGGTCGACCTGGGCACGGAGGCCGAGACCAAGAAGCTGGTCTCGGACCCGAAGCGGGCCAAGGGCCTGGTCGCCGCCACCGCGCATGTGAAGTACACCCACAAGGCGGGCGCCCCGCTCGCGGAGGTCCCCGACGTGGGCGACGGCGCGGAGATCTACGCCGACGGCGCCCGCGGCGGCCTCCTGATCGGGGCCTCCGAGGACGCGGCGGGCTGCGAGGACGAGCTGGAGCTCGAGGGCTGGAAGAAGGGCGAGAGCCACGTGATCTGCCAGACCTACCTGGTGCCGGTCAACGCCAAGGAGCTTGAGGTGCGCTGGGCCCCCGAGGACAGCGAGGCCGAGCCGGCCGTGTGGAAGTTCCCCGCGAAGTAGCGGTACGTCCGCCGGGCGGGGCGCCCTCAGTATCCGGCCGTGAAGCGGGAGCGGGGGTGCTTCGGGTTCTCCGCCTCGTCCAGGAGGGCCACCGCCAAGTCCTCCATGGAGAGTGCTGAGTTGCCCTCCGCGTCCACCAGGAGTTCGTCCCCGCCCAGGCGGAACGTGCCCGTGCGGGTGCCGGGTTCGAGGATCGCGGAGGGGCTCAGGTAGGTCCAGTCCACGTCCGTGACCGCCGTGCGGAGCGCGTCGTACTGGGCGTTGGAGGCCTCGGCTATGTGGCGCCAGGCCGGGGGGACGTAACGGGGGTCGTCGATCGCGAGGGTTCCCTCGGTGCCGGGGACCGTCAGGCTGCCCGCGCCGCCGATCACCAAGAGGCGCACGCCGGGAGTGCGGGCGAGGCCCGTCAGCATGGCTGTGGTGATGGCCGCGTGGTCGCTCTCGCGGCCCGGGGCCGGTCTCGTCGCGTTCACCACGGCGTCCTGTCCGGCGGCCGACTCGGCCACGTGGTCGGGGTGTCCGGCGTCGCCCGTGCGGTGCTTGGCGTCGGGGTGCAGCTCGGTGAAGCGGGCGGCGTCGCGGACCACCGCGGTGACCTCGTGGCCGCGGGACAGGGCCTCCGTGACGATGCGGCTTCCGGCGGTTCCGGCTGCTCCGAAGACGGTGATGCGCATGGTGGGCTCCTCGTTCGATGGGGTTGGTGCGGCGTCTGGAGGGGACTGTGGTTACGCGCGGCGGCTCTGGCCCAGGAGGACGCTGGTCAGGACCAGGGCCAGGCCGCCCAGTTGCCAAGGGGTCAGGGTCTGGCCCAGGAGCAGCAGGCCGGCCAGCGTGGCGACGACCGGGTTGGTCAGGCCGAGGAAGGAGACCGAGGAGGCGGGGAGGCGCTCGATGCCACGGAACCACAGGGCGTACGCGATGGCCGTGCCGATGATGCCGAGGTAGGCGTATCCGGCGAGGTTGGCGCCCGTGAAGTGGTCCGGCAGGCCCTCGGCGGTGAGGGCGATGGGGGCCAGTACCAGGCCGCCGGCGGTCAGTTGCCAGCCGGTGAGCGTGAGCAGGGAGACTCCCTCGGGGCGGCCCCACCGCTTGCTGAGCACCACCGCGAGCGCCATCAGCGTCGTGGCCGCCAGCATCGCCGCGATCCCGGTGGCGTCGACCGCGGCGCTGCCGCGCAGGACCAGCAGGCCTACGCCCACGACGCCGACGAGGCCCGCGATCAACGTACGCCGGGTGGGCCGCACCTTGAGTACGCCGATCCCGAAGCCCGCCACCAGCAGCGGCATGACCGCGCTGATCGTCGAGGCGACACCGCCGGGCAGGCGGTAGGCACCGAAGAAGAGGAGCGGGAAGAACGCCCCGAAGTTCAGCAGGCCGAGGACGGCCGCCTTCCACCACCAGTCGCCGCGCGGAAGCCGCCGGGTGAGCGCGAGCAGGATCAGTCCGGCGGGCAGGGCGCGCAGGGCGGCGGCGAGCAACGGGCGGTCCGGGGGGAGCAGTTCGGTCGTGGTGACGTACGTCGTGCCCCAGGTCGCCGGGCCGATGGCGGCCAGTGCGGCGATGCCGGCCGCGGCCCTCACGGACCTCCGGGGGGAGGGGGCGTTGGCGGTCGGGTCCTGGGTGGGCAGGTCCTGCGCGGAAGGCTGCGCTCCGGACGGGCGGTGCTCTGCGGTGCTCTCGCTGGCGGACATGACGCTTCCCCTCGCTGTTCCCCTGAACGCTGTTATTCTCAACGTTGAGATAAATATGGACGCTCGATCTGCGAACGTCAAGTATCTGAACGTTGAGAGATTTGGAGCAGTGCCGAGTCATGGCCGAGCAAGAGACACCGGAAGAGTCCGCCGCGGGCGCCGCCGACGAGCCCCGCGCGGACGCCATCGACGCGCTGCGCGCCCAGTGGCGCCGTGAGCGCCCCGACCTGGACCTCGCGGGCCTGGACGCGATGGCCCTGGTGGGCCGCATCAAGCGCGCGGAGCAACTGCTGAGCAAGGGCATGAAGACGGTCTTCGCCGAGTACGGCCTGGAGTTCGGGGAGTTCGACGTACTCGCCACGCTGCGGCGGGTCGGCGCGCCGCACGAACTGACGGCGGGCGGCCTGCTCAAGACCGCGATGGTGACGTCGGGCGCCATCACCAACCGCCTCGACAAGCTGGAGCGCAAGGGCCTCATCGAACGCCGCCAGGACCCCGCCGACCGCCGGGCCATCCGCGTCCGCCTCACCGAGGCGGGCCGCGACCTGGTCGACCGCGCGGTCGTCGACCACATCGCCAACGAACAGCGCATGCTGGCCGCCCTCACCCCCGCCGACCGCGAGGCCCTCGACTGGGCGCTGCGCCGCCTGCTGGTGTCACTCGGGGACACGCACCTGGGCTGAACCTCGACGTGACCTCGCCGCTCCCGCATGGATAGCTTGGGTCACTTCAGAGAACTCTCGTCTCACCAGGAGCTGACCGTGAACCGCCGACCCGCCCTGCTCGCAGCGGCCGCCCTGACCGCGGTCGCTGCCCTTTCGCTCTCCGCCTGTGGAGGCGGCGACGGAGGGACGAAGGACAACGACAAGATCGCGGGCGCCGATTCGGGAGACGGCGCGAAGAAGTCTCCGTCGGCCTCGGCGGCGGCTGACGGGGTCGAGCGGCCCAAGGTCACCTTGCCGAAGGGTGACGAACTCGTCTTCACGCCCGAGACCACGGGCGACGCCAAGAAGGACGCGGTGCTGCGTGACAACGCGGAGTACCTCCGCGCCATTGACGAGGCGATCGAGAAGCAGGACCCCAAGTCCGAGGCCATCGTCTTCTACAGCAAGGACTCGGCTCTGCTCGGAACGGTGGAGTGGGTCAGCGGATTCATCAAGGACGGCACGACGGTGACCGGCACGGTGCGCTACTTCAACCGCAAGGTCGTCTTCAGCAAGGACGGTTCGGCCGGGCTCACGTACTGCGCCGACGAGTCCAAGGGCTACACGAAGGACCGCAAGACGAAGAAGACGAACGTCACGAAGGCCACGAAGAACTCATACGTCTTCTACAACGACCGGCTCCGGAAGAACTCCAAAGGGGTATGGCAGGTGACCAAGAGCACGTCGGAGCGCGGGAGCGAGGTCTGCCAGCCGTGATGCACAAAAGCGTGGCGCTGGCCGCATGTACGGCCGCGCTCTTCACCGTGCAGGCGGCGCCGGCGGCCTGGGCGGACCGAACCAACACCACAAGCCCCACCAAGGAAGCGAAGGGCGGCAAGAACGGCCGCACCATCACCGTCCAGACGAAGGTCCAGACGTCGGTCAACGGCGATACGCGCTCGGCCCGGACCGGGAATCTCTCGTCGGCGGACAGCAATTGGACTCCGCCCGCCTGCTGGTACGAGCCGGCCTTCTCGCCGAAGGAGATCGAGAAGACGGTCAAGGCGTGGCGAGGTTTCGGCGACGGCGTACCGCTCTTCGAGGGGGTCGGGGAGTTCGTCGGGGACTACCTCGACAACCGCTACAAGAAGGGCAAGCCGTACAAGGACTACAACCTCGACAAGCAGGGCAAGGGGATGTTCTGGGCCGCGGCGATCAATCCGAACCGCAAGGACGACCCCGAGGCCAGCGCGTGCGACAAGCAGCCCTTCTGGGTCGATGAGGCCGAGACTCCCAAGGAACCCCTCGCGGTGACCCCCGAGGTTCTCGCCGAGTACGCCTACGACGAACTTCCCGTGCCGAGCACCGAGATCACGATGGCCCCGCAGGGAACGACGAAGGTCAATCTCCCGACGTGGGTATGGCTGGACAAGGCGAAGTTCAAGAAGGTCTCCGTCACCGCGAGCATCCCGGGTTCGGGCCTGTCCGCGACCACGACGGCCGAACCCGTCTCCCTCTCGATCGCACCGGGAACGGAGGACGCCGAGACCTACCCCGCGTCCGGCGAGTGCCCGATCGAGGACCACCGGATCGGCGTACCCCGGGCCAAGGGCACCCCCGCGGACACGGATCCGCCGTGCGGTGTGAAGTACCTGCGGTCCTCCGGCGACGGTTCGTACGACCTCCAGGCCACCGTCACCTGGAAGATCAGCTGGACCAGCACCACCACCGAGGGCGGCCGCCTCCCTGAGGGCCGGTTCGGCGCGGATCAGCAGGTCGAGGTCGAGGAGATCCAGTCCATCAACCGCTGACGGTGACGCCGGGCCTCAGCGCCCGGCGCTGAAGGTCTCAGCAAGGGCCATCGAGTTTGAGAGCGGGCGTCGCTCCTGACCTCCTGAAGCGGCTGCTCCTTGAGTCTGCCGAGGTGAGAACGGCCTCGGCCCGGCCTGAGGGACGTACGACGGCGCAGGCTGCTCGCCCCAGGACGGAGACATGACGAATACCACCGACGCCGGCTCCTCCTCGCGAGGTTCCCTGTTCCGGGCGGCGCCGCTTCCTGAGGAACCCGGGCCTGGCCGGGCCTGGCCGGATCGGGCAGCCCTTCTGCGTGCGCAGTCGGAGGCGCTCAAGGTGCTGACGCGCGAGGACCTTTCGCGCGGACGCGGCGTTGTCTTCTTCCTGTGCTCGGCGGTGGTGACCCTCGTCGCTGTCCTGATTCCGGTCCTGGTGGCTGACGCGCTCGGGGGCGAGGGCCGTGATGCAGACAGTGCCGCTGTAACAGCCGCTGTATGCCTGCTGCTGGCGATCATCGCGCTCCCGGCGCTCCTGGTTCTGCGCTCCTTGCGCGCTCGGGGGGCGCGGCGGAGTCGGCTACTCCGTCAGTGGGCTGCTGTGGACCGGGGCCATGACTCGGAGATCCCCGGTGGTTACGGCTCGCAGGGCTCCCCGCACCCCCGCTTCTTCAATGCGGCGGCCATCCTGGCGCTGGCGTTCATCCTGGCTGTTCTGGTGCTGGCGAACGCATCCGATGTGGACGTTCTCGTGATGCTGCCAGGGCTGGCAGTGGCCGCGTGCTTCGCCTGGGCGACCGTGCGCAAGTATGCCGATCGCTATGCCTGGGCCTCGCGGGAGAACGTGATCCGGGGGAGGGAGCGCCGACGGAATCGGCACCGGGAGCGGATGTCCCCATCGGTCGAAGTCCAACGGTCCGGGATCCGTCCGGTGCTGCTCTATCTCGCCCTGAGTGCCCCTGTCGCCATCGTCGTCGTGGTTTTCGCGATTGTCCGTCCGGACAACGTCACCGGCCTCGTGCTGGTGGGCCTCATCGCCCTGGCTGTCCTGGTGGTCGGCCTTCCGATGGTCGCGCTCAAGCGGCGCCGCGAGCGGGCTCAACTCGAAGAGGCTGTGGGTGCCCTGACGAGTTCGTTTTCAGCGGGGGCGGTGGTGCACCCCGTCCGGTATGGGCTGGGTGAACCGACGGGAGAGCATGGGGCCGTCGGAGCCGCCGCCTGGGACTGTGCTCCGCCGCGTGCCGGTGCGTTGGTGATCGCGGCGGACAGGGTACGACTCCGCGGTGCGGACGGGAGCGCGCTCGACCTCCCCTTCGCGGATCTCGCGGGCGTGGCATACATCCCCAACACGGTGAGCTGGCTCGATCCGACCGTCGATTTCCTTCTGCACTCCGGCGAGTCGATCGAGGTCCGCACAGCCCGAGCCGAGGAGATCGCCCACGCGCTCTCGGGTGCGGGAGTGTGGACCGCCTCGGCATAGAACGCCTCCTGCACCGGTGGGTTCTCCGGTCCCCTCCTCACCACCCCACCCC
>NZ_WMBF01000357.1:0-6553 GCF_019400875.1 Streptomyces anatolicus
CCCCCGGACCCACCCCCCGGGGAGCCGCGTCAGTCCTTGTACAGCTGTTCGTCGTCGTCCCGGCAGAGGCCGTGCGCGGCGCCCATGATGCGGGAGGTCTGCTTCTTGGACGTGCCGAGCCGTCGCATGGACTTGGTGAACTGCTCGCCGAGGGCCGCGCCCTGGATGGTGCAGAGCGCGTCGCCCTCCGCGACGAGCGCGGCGTCGCTGATGTGGTCGAGATCCGGGTAGTGCTTGCGCAGCGTCCGCAGGTAGAAGGCGGCCGCCGCGCCCTTCAGCCCTCTTCCCCGGGCAGTGGGGGAGGCAGTCGCCGGGGTCGGTGTGCTCACTGCCGTCGGCTTGCTCGCGGACGGTGCGGAGGAGGCGTCGGACGGGCCGCACGCCGTGGCGCCGACGGCGATGACGGCGAGCAGGAGGGCGAGTTGGGGCAGGCGCTTGTGCATGAATCTCCTGAAGCGTGATGGATCAGCAGATGTTACGGCTTTTGCCTCGCCGCTCCGGGCCGGGGAGGCGGACCGCGGCCCGCGACGCGCGGCGGCTACCGTTGAGGTCGCCAAGTCCGCCCAGGGGAGGGGAGAGCGCAGTGACGCTCAAGGTCGTGGGGCTGCGCAGGTTCCCGGTGAAGTCGATGCTCGGCGAGGAGCACGAGCGGCTGGAGTTCGACGCGGGGGGCGCCATCGGCGACCGGCGGTGGGCCCTGCGCTGTGCCGACGGGAAGCTGGGCAGCGGCAAGAACCACCCTCGCTTCCGCCGCATCCCCGGGCTCCTGGAGCACTACGCGGCGTACGACGAGGACGGCCTGCCCGTCATCACCGCCCCGGACGGCGCGACGCTGCGCCCCGGCGACCCCCGCGTCCCCGAGCGCTTCGGCGACGGTGTCGAACTGGTCCGTGAGGCCGAGGACGGTTCGGAGAGCCTCAAGGACGTCTCGCCCGTCTCCCTCATCGGCACCGCCTCGCTCCGCGCGCTCGGCGACCTGCTCGGTGACGCCGACCCCGTCGACGTACGGCGGCTGCGCAAGAACATCGTCGTGGAGACCGACGAGCCCTGGATCGAGGAGGACTGGATCGGCCGCGAGATCGTCCTCGGCGGCGGCCGAGGCACGGCCCCGCTCCGGCTGCGCGGCATCAAGCGTGTCAAGCGCTGCGTCATGGTCACCCAGGCCCAGCCCGGCCTCCCCGAGGACAACCGCGTCCTCAAGACGCTGACCGCCGCCCGCGGCATGTGCATCGGCATCCACACGGACGTCGTGACGCCCGCGCCGCTCGCCCTCGGCGACACGGTGGTCGTGCGATGAACCGGCGTACGGTGAACCGGCGCACCACCTCTGCCCTGCTCGCGCTGGTGGCCGTGCCCGCGCTGCTCACGGGCTGCGACGTGCAGACGGACGGCGGGAGCGGGGGCGGCGCCGGTGGGTCCGGCGCCGAGGCGGGCTCCGCGCTCGCGGCCGTCGACACGCTCACCGTCAAGGGCCGAGCGCCCAGGACCGGTTACGACCGGGACCGGTTCGGCAGTGCCTGGGCCGACACGGACTCCAATCGCTGCCCCACCCGGGACGACATACTCAAGCGGGACCTGGAGGACGTCAGGTACCGGGGAGGGGACTGCCAGGTCGTGGCGGGCAGGCTCGCGCCCGACCCGTACTCGGGCAAGGACGTGACGTTCCGGCGCGGCCGCAGCCAGGTCGACATCGACCACCTCGTCGCGCTCTCGGACGCCTGGCAGAAGGGCGCGGCGCAGTGGGCGCCGGCCAAGCGCATCGCCTTCGCCAACGACCCGTTGAACCTCCTCGCGGTCGACGCGGGCCCCAACCGCAGCAAGGGCGACGGCGACACGGCGACCTGGCTCCCCCCGAACAAGGCGTACCGCTGCGCGTACGTGGCCGGTCAGGTCGGGGTGAAGAAGAAGTACGGGGTGTGGGTGACGGCGGCCGAGAAGCGGGCGATGAGGAGGGTCCTGTCGGCTTGCCCCGACAGGAAACTCCCGACCGGCCCCGCCCCGACGAGCGCGCCGCCGCGCTTCCGCGCCGACTGAGGCGATATCCGCGGCCGAGTGGGGGCTGGTCGCGCAGTTCCCCGCGCCCCTTCAGGGCCCCTTCGGGGCCACTTCGGGGCCTCGGCCAGGGTGGCGTCCCGCGAGGTATGCGCCCCGAAGGGGCGCGGGGAACTGCGCGACCAGCCACGACGTTGCCGCAGGTAATTCCATGCCGCCCACCCTGAGGGACGCGTACCCTACCCCCGCATGGACCTGAAGATCACCACCCTGGCCGAGCGCCCCGAACTCGCCGACCCCCTCTGGAAAATGGCGGAGGACTGGCCCGAGTTCATCCTCCACGACCCCGTCGGCTGGTCCCTGATCGGCAGGATCGTCGCGGACCTCCCCGAGTACGTCCTGGTCGCCACGGACGGCGGCACCGGCAAGGTCGTGGCCCGCGCCTTCAGCGTCCCGCTCGCCCTGCGCGGCCGCGCGGGGGGCGAACTGCCCGACGGCGGCTGGGACCAGGTCCTGCTGTGGGCCTTCTCCGACCTGCGGCACGGCAAGGAACCCGACACGGTCAGCGCCATCGAGATCACCGTCGACCTCACCGCGCAGGGCAAGGGCATATCGGGGCGGATGCTCGCGGCGCTGCGGGAGAACGCCCGCGCCCGCGGGTTCACGGAGGTGGTCGCGCCCGTACGCCCCAACGCCAAGCACCTCGAACCGGCCGCGCACATCGACGAGTACGCCCACCGCACGCGCGAGGACGGGCTGCCGCACGACCCGTGGCTGCGGGTGCACGTCCGCGCGGGCGGCGTCATCGAGAAGGTCGCGCACGCCTCCATGACGGTGTCCGGTTCGACCGCGCAGTGGCGCGAGTGGACCGGGCTGCCCTTCGACGAGGAGGGCCCGGTCGAGGTGCCGGGCGCCCTGGTGCCGGTGCACTGCGAATTGGCGCGAGGCTACGGCGTATACGTGGAGCCGAACATATGGGTGCGGCACACGCTGTGAGCGTGCCGCGCCCTCACGAGCGGTGGGAGAGGCGCGTCAGCCTCACAGCTTGTCCATGTCGAGGACGTCACCGGTCGGCGCCGTCGCCTTGACCGGCTTGTCGTAGTCACGGAACTTCAGAGTGTCGACCTTCCCGCCCTTCGCCGTGTCGACCCGCAGCAGGTACGGCTTGCCCTCGGTGGCGACGTAGAGGGTGTACTTCTCCTTGCCGTCGGTCTCCGTGAGCTTGATCGCGGGGGTGCCGTCGACCTTGGTCGTCCCGCCCCTGCGGGCCACGGAGCTGACGCCCTTGAAGTCGGCGAGCACGGTGTCGAGGTCGCAGAACGCGGCGATCTCCTTCGCGTCGGCGCTCGTCGCCTTCGTCTTCGCCCAGCGGTCCGCGAACATGTCCACGGCGGCCTGCACGTCGGCCTCGGGCTCGCCCTTGCTCTGCGCGCGCAGGAACTCCTCGTCGTACTTCAAGTAGACGGTCTTGCCCGGGACGATCAGCTCGATCGACCCCTCCTTGTTCATGCCCATGGTGCCCGCGCACTTGCCCTTGGTGTCCATGGCCATGTTCAGCGAGAGCATCCCGCCCTCGCCGTCCGGGACCTCGCCCTTGATGCGCAGGGACTTGGCGTCCGAGGTCGTCTCGACGGCCTTCTCGGCGATCTTGCCGCCGGACATGCCGGCGAAGGGGCCCTTCTCCGCCTTCTTCGCGGATCCGCCCTCGCTGCCGCAGGCCGTGAGGCCCGCCGTGGCGGCGGTGGCGAGGCAGACGGCGGCGATCGCGGTACGGCGCAGACGCGGGTGACGCAGGTGGTGACGCATGGGAACCCCCCAGAGAAGTCGTTCGGTGGAGTCATCACAGCAGAATGCTGTGAACCGAGTCAACCTGACGACATGTGAAACAGTTGTTAACACGCGTGAAGCCCTCCGTGCGGCGGTTGCTCTGGGTATGCTCGACCCCGCGCGACTGACCCCGCGCGACGAGGGGAGCTGCTGCAATGAAGCCGCGGGACGACGCGACCGAGGTGACCGCCGCCGGAATCGCCAGGCTGGCCGGGGTGGGCCGCGCCGCCGTCAGCAACTGGCGCCGCAGGCACGGGGACTTCCCCAGACCCGTCGGCGGCACGGAGACCAGCCCCTCCTTCGCGCTCGCCGACGTCGAACGCTGGCTGCGCGCCCAGGGCAAGCTCGTCGAGGTCCCCCTGCGCGAACGCGTCTGGCAGCAGCTCGCCGGACACCCCGCGGGGCCCGTCACCGCCCTCCTGCACGCGGGCTGCGCCCTCCTCCTGGTCCGCGACAAGCCCGCCGCCTGGCTCGCGGTGAGCGCCGTGTCGGACGAGCGGATGGCCAAGCTCCTGCCGGACCAGCTCGACGAGGTGGTCGCCATGCGGTTCGGGGTGCGGCGCAGGCGGGCCGTGCGCGTCCCCGAGCCCGTCGAACTCCTGCCGTCCGTAACGCTGTTGCGCGGTGTCGCGGAGCTGGCCGCCGAGCTGGGCGCCAGGCAGACGTACGAGTTCCTGCTCGGCCGGCACACCGACGCCAACCCCCGCCAGTACACGCTCACCCCGGCGGGCCCCGCCGCGCTCATGGCCGAGCTGGCCCAGATCACCGCCCCCGCCCGCACCGTCCTCGACCCCGCCTGCGGCACCGGCGCCCTGCTGCGCGCCGTGCCACCGCGCCCCGACCAGTACCTGTACGGCCAGGACAGCGCCCCCGAGCTGGCCGCCCTCACCGCGCTGCGCCTCGCCCTGCACTCCGACGCGACCGTGCGCACCATGGCCGCCGACACCCTGCTCGCCGACGCCTACGACGACCGCAGGGCCGACGCCGTGCTCTGCCACCCGCCGTTCAACGAACGCAACTGGGGCCACGACGAACTGGCCTACGACACCCGCTGGGAGTACGGCTTCCCGGCCCGCGCCGAATCCGAACTCGCCTGGGTCCAGCACGCGTTGGCCCGCCTCGTCGACGGCGGCACCGCCGTCCTGCTGATGCCGCCCGCCGCCGCCTCCCGCCGCTCGGGCCGCCGCATCCGCGCCGACCTGCTGCGCCGCGGCGCCCTGCGCGCGGTCATCGCCCTGCCGGCCGGGGCCGCGCCCCCCTACAACCTCCCCCTGCACGTCTGGGTGCTGCGCAGGCCCGGCCCCGCCGCGCCGCCCGCGCCCGAACTGCTCCTGGTGGAGGCGGCCGGGATCCTCGCCGCCGACGGCCGCGACAAACAGCTCTGGCCCGCCGTGCAGGACGCCGTGCTCGACGCCTGGCGCGCCTTCGACCGGCACGGCACCGCCGAGGAGCGCCCCGGCCTCGCCCGGTCGGTGCCGGTGCTCGAACTCCTCGACGACGAGGTCGACCTGGCCCCCGCCCGCAGGCTGCCGCCCCCCGCCACCGGCGGCGGCAGCACGGAACTGGCGACCGTACGGGAGAGCCTCGGCGAGGCGCTGCGCCGGGCCGCGGACCTGACCCCGGCCCTCGCGCCCGACGAGCCCGCCGGCGCCCCGCACCCGCCCTCGACCACCGTCGGCGAACTGGCGAGGGCGGGCGCCCTGACCCTGCACACCGGCACCGGCGCCGGGGCCACCGGCGTCCCCGTCCTCACCGACCACGACGTGCTGACCGGCGGCGCGCCCTCGGGGACCGCCCACGAGGGCGCCCCGGACGAGACCGCCGTGCGCACCGAGCCCGGTGACGTCGTCGTCCCCGTCTCCGGCGGCGGCGCCGCGGCCCGCGTGATCGACGAGGCCACCGCGGGCGCCGCGCTCGGCCGCGGCCTCACCCTGCTGCGGCCCGACCCGGCCGCGCTCGACCCGTGGTTCGTCGCGGGCTTCCTGCGCGGCACCGCCAACCACCGCCGCGCCAGCAGCTACGCCTCCACCTCCGCCCGGCTCGACGTCCGCCGCCTGCGGCTGCCCCGCCTGCCGCTCGAAGGGCAGCGCGGCCACAGCGAGCGGTTCCGGGAACTCGCCGCCTTCGAGGACGCCCTGCGCCTCGCGGGCAGGCTCGGCGAGCGGCTGGTGCGCGGCATGCACGACGCACTGACGGAAGGCACGCTTCCGCCGGAGTGACCGGAGTGAGGTGCCCCCGCGAAGGGCCCGTGACCAGTACGACAACGGTTCGGTACTGGGTTCCGTACAACCCGGGACCGCTTCCCGTTGTCGGCCTATACGCTCGATCCGCATTCGTCCGTCCTTCAGGTACCAGGAGCAGCCATGCACGGCCACGGCCACGGCTACGCGCAGCGGCAGCCGCCGCCCCCGCCAGGGGGCACACAGGTGACGCTGCGCGTGATGTTCGTAGTGCTCGCCGTCCTGACCTGCGGCCTGCTCGCCTGGGCCCCGCTGCTGCGGCTCGCCACGGTGACCCGCAAGGCGCACGACTGGGTCGTCCTCGCCGTCGTGACGGCCCTCGACATCACGGGGCTCGTGCTGATCGGGGTGGACCCGGGCGAGGACGAGTTCCAGGGGCCTGGCAACGCGGGCATGATCGTCCTGCTCTGCACGCTGATGGCCGCCGTCGCCTACTACCTCTTCGCGGAGATACGGCACTTCGGCAGGCACGCGGCCGTGACGCAGCCCTTCAT
>NZ_WMBF01000358.1:0-6547 GCF_019400875.1 Streptomyces anatolicus
GAACGGCCCCGGCCCCTACGGCGGTCTGCTGGCCGCCGACGCCAACGGCATCATGCTGCCCTCCGGCTTCACCAGCCGCGTCATAGCCCGCTCGGGCCGCACGGTTTCCGGCACCTCGTACACCTGGCACGGCGCCCCCGACGGCGGCGCCTGTTTCGCCGACGGTACGGGCTGGATCTACGTGTCCAACTCCGAGCTGGCCACCGGAGGCGGCGCGAGCGCCGTCAAGTTCAACTCCGCCGGTTCCGTCACCGGCGCCCACCGGATCCTGTCCAACACCCGCAACAACTGCGCGGGCGGGGCCACCCCGTGGAAGACCTGGCTGTCGTGCGAGGAAGTCAGCCGAGGCTACGTCTACGAGACCGACCCGTGGGGCGTGAAGGCCGCCGTCCGCCGCAGCGCGATGGGCCAGTTCAAGCACGAGGCCGCCGCCGCCGACCCGGTGCGCAAGGTGATCTACATGACCGAGGACGAGTCGGACGGCTGCTTCTACCGGTTCACCCCGGCCACCTGGGGCGACCTGTCCTCCGGGACCCTCCAGGTACTGGTCGCGGGCAGCGGCACCTCCGGCTCCTTCACCTGGGCGAACGTGCCCGACCCGGACGGCTCGCCCACCTACACCCGCGACCAGGTCTCCGGCGCCAAGATCTTCAACGGCGGCGAGGGCTGCCACTACGCCGCCGACACCGTCTGGTTCACCACCAAGGGCGACAACCGCGTCTGGCGCCTCAACCTGGGCAGCAGCACCTACGAACTCGCCTACGACGACAGCCTCGTCACCAACGGCACCGCACCCCTGACCGGCGTCGACAACGTCACCGGCAGCTCCTCGGGAGACCTGTTCGTCGCCGAGGACGGCGGCAACATGGAGATCTGCGTCATCACCCCCGCCGAGATCGTGGCGCCCTTCCTGCGCATCACCGGCCAGTCCAGCTCAGAGATCACCGGCCCGGCCTTCTCGCCCGACGGCAAGCGGCTCTACTTCTCCAGCCAGCGCGGTACGTCCGGCAGCTCATCCGGCGGCATCACCTACGAGGTCACCGGCCCCTTCCGCACCACCGCCTGAGCGGCCCGGCGCGCGTCAGCGGACGCGGCGGATCCGGATCGGGCCACGGGCCCGCGCCGGGTCCACGGGACGGCCCCCCTGAGTGATCTCCACCTCGCCGGCCGTGACCAGGCGGCGGGCGGCGCGGCGGGCCGGTTCCATGAGCGCGCGCCAGCCGTCGTCGTCCCCTTCGTACACCGCCCGAGCGGCGTCGGAGGGGCAGATGGTCGCGGCCGGGTCGCGGCGCTCCAGCAGGTCCAGGATGGCCCGCTCCAGGCGCCGCTCCGTCCGCTGTTCGTCATCGGTCATATCTGGCACCCGTCGTATCCGTCACCCGTCGTATCCGTCATCTCCCTCAGTGTCGTACCGCCGGTGTCACCCCGCCGGTCTTCCGTACCCTGGCGGCATGCGTATGCGCCCCACTCTGAGCTGGACTCCCGCCGGTGACCTGCCGCCGGGCACGACGGATCTGGGGCCGGTCGTCGAGGTGCTTGGCGCCGGCGGTGTGCTGGTGCTCAGCGGGGCCGGCCTCTCCACGGAGTCGGGCATTCCCGACTACCGGGGCGAGGGCGGCAGCCTGAGCCGGCACACCCCCATGACCTACCAGGACTTCCTCGCCGGTCACGAGGCACGGCGGCGGTACTGGGCGCGCAGCCACCTCGGATGGCGCACCTTCGGCCGGGCCCGGCCCAACGCCGGGCACCGGGCCGTGGCCGCCTTCGCGCGGCACGGGCTGCTCGCCGGTGTGATCACCCAGAACGTCGACGGACTGCACCGGGCCGCGGGCGACGCGCAGGCCGTGGAACTCCACGGAAGCCTGGACCGGGTCGTCTGTCTGTCCTGCGGCGCCCTCAGCCCGCGCGGTGAGCTGGCCGAGCGGCTGGAGGAGGCCAACCCGGGCTACGCGCCGGTGGCGGCCGGCATCAATCCGGACGGCGACGCCGACCTCACGGCCGAACAGGTCGCGGACTTCCGCGTGCTGCCCTGCACGGACTGCGGCGGCATCCTCAAGCCGGACGTGGTCTTCTTCGGCGAGACGGTTCCGCCCGAGAGGGTCGAGCGCTGCCGCGCGGCGGTCCGTGCGGCGGCGGCCGTCCTGGTCCTCGGCTCCTCGCTGACGGTGATGTCCGGCCTGCGGTTCGTCCGCCAGGCGGCCGAGGCGGGCAAGCCCGTCGTGATCATCAACCGGGACGCCACCCGTGGCGACCGTTACGCCGTCACCCGGGTCGCGCTGCCGCTGGGACCGGCACTCACCTCCGTGGCCGACCGGCTCGGCATCTCCGTCATCTCCGTCGAGGGGCACTGACGCGCGGCGTTTCCCTCGCGGCTCCCTGCCAGGAGCACCGCCCGGCGGACCGAATCGGCGGAGGCGGCAAGGAGCGGCATACGGACGGCCGGGCTGGGGATGCGGTTCTGGGCGTGCAGGACTCCCTTGATCACCGTCGGGTTCGGCTCGGTGAAGAGGGCGGCGGAGAGCCGGGCCAGCTCCGCTCCGAGGGCACGGGCGGGGGCGGCGGAGCCGCGCCGCCACAGCGCGATCATTTCCGCGAAGTCGGCGGTACGCACATTGGCCGAGGCGACGATTCCGCCGTGGGCGCCCGCCGCGACCAGCGGTGAGAGGACGATGTCGTCGCCGCCGAGCAGCGCGAAACCGGGCAGGGGTGAGCCGAGCAGCTCCATGGTGGTCGCGTCGATCGCGCCGGTCGCGTGCTTGATGCCGACCACCCCCGGCAGGCGGCCGAGCGCGGCGATCGTGCCGGCGCCGAGCGTCTGCCCGGAGCGGTAGGGAATGTCGTACACGACCAGAGGCAGACCGCCGTGCTCGGCCAGCGCGGTGAAGTGGGCCAGGGTCGCCGCTTCCCCGGGGCGGATGTACGGCGGCGCGGGAACCAGCGCGGCGGCCACGTCGCCCCTGGCCGCCAGCGCTCGCAGCGACGTGATGGCGGCGGCGGTGTCGCCGGTGCCGACCCCGACGACGAGCGGCGCCCCGTGCGCCCGGCAGGCGGCCGAGCAGACGTCCACCACCGTCTCTCTCTCCTCCGCGCTCAACGTGGCCGTCTCGGCGGTCGTACCGAGGGCGACGAGCCCGGAGGCACCGGCCGACAGCGCCTCGTCGGCGAGCCGGGCCAGGGCGTCGGGAGCCAGGCGCAGGTCGTCGGTGAAAGGAGTCACCAGGGGGACGTACAGGCCGTTGAGGATCGGTTCGGGGTTCATGCGCCCACCTTGGCCCACCCGCACCCGGTAGATCCATTTCTGATTTCTGCCCTCACACCTAAGCTGAACTTATGCTTGATGTCCGCCGTCTCCATCTGCTCCGCGAACTCGACCGGCGCGGCACCATCGCCGCCGTCGCCGAAGCGCTGACCTTCACCGCGTCCGCCGTCTCCCAGCAGCTAGGGGTGCTGGAGAGGGAGGCGGGCGTGCCCCTGCTGGAGCGCAGCGGCCGGCGCGTGGTCCTCACGCCCGCGGGCCGCTCCCTCGTCGCGCACGCCGACGCGGTCCTGAACCGCCTCGAACAGGCGGTCGCCGAGCTGGCAGGCGCGCGGGACGGCATCGGCGGGCCGCTGCGCATCGGGACGTACCCCTCCGGCGGCCACACCATCGTCCCCGGCGCGCTGGCCGAACTGGCGCGCCGCCACCCCGCGCTGGAGCCGATGGTGCGCGAGATCGACTCCGCGCGCGTCTCCGACGGCCTGCGCGCCGGTGAGCTGGACGTGGCCCTCGTCCATGACTACGACTTCGTCCCCGCGACCCCGGACACGACCGTGGACGAGGTACCCCTGCTCGAAGAGCCGATGTACCTCGTCACCCACGCCGGGAGCGAGACCACGGAGACGGCCGCGACCGCGAGCCCCGGCCCCGGGGGCACGCTGGCAGCGCTGCTCGGGCCCCGCGCCGACGTTCCGTGGATCACCGCGCGGGACGGCACCACCGGCCACGCGATGGCCGTACGCGCCTGCCAGGCCGCCGGGTTCCAGCCCAGGATCCGCCACCAGGTCAACGACTTCCGCACCGTCCTCGCCCTGGTCGCCGCCGGGCAGGGGGCCGGGTTCGTGCCGGAGATGGCCGCCGTGCCGAGCCCCGCGGGTGTGGTGCTCACGGAGTTGCCGCTGTTCCGTCGCTCGAAGGTCGCGTTCCGCGCGGGCGGCGGCGCCCATCCGGCGATCGCCGCTTTCGTGGCGGCGGCGACGACGGCGGTCGGCCGCATGGTGGGTTCAGAAGGCCGGGCGGGAAGCACACGGTGACGCGTGCGGGTCCGGGGCGATGGCAGGATGAAACGACCGCGCGTCGTACATGCAGAAAGCTCAGGTTGTGGACTACCAGGCCGTTCTCGAAGAAGTCACCGCCTTCGCCCGGCCGCTGGTGGGCCGCGGCCAGGTGGCCCAGTACATCCCGGCGCTCGCGGACGTGGACGCCGAGCGCTTCGGCATCGCGGTCGCCGACGTCAACGGCGAGGTGCACGGCGTGGGGGACTGGCAGGAGCCGTTCTCCGTCCAGTCCATCTCCAAGGCCTTCAGCCTCGCGCTCGTCCTCGCCGAGGGCGGCGAGCGGATCTGGGACCGCGTGGGCACCGAGCCCTCCGGCAACCCCTTCAACTCGCTGGTCCAGCTCGAGTACGAGAACGGCATCCCCCGAAACCCCTTCATCAACGCCGGCGCGCTGGTCGTCACGGACCGCCTGCAGAGCCTCACCCAGGACGCCTCCGCGACGATGCTGGAGTTCCTGCGCGCCGAGAGCGGCAACCCGGACGTCGCCTTCGACCCGGTGGTCGCGGCCTCCGAAGCCGAGCACGGCGACCGCAACGCCGCCCTCGCACACTTCATGGCGAGCTACGGCAACCTGGACAACCCCGTGAGCACGGTCCTCGAGCACTACTTCCGGCAGTGCGCGATCCGCATGAGCTGCCGCGACCTGGCCCTCGCGGCGGCCTTCCTGGCCCGGCACGGACTGCGCGGCGACGGCACCCGTCTGCTGCCCGCCCGCGAGGCGAAGCAGGTCAACGCGGTCATGCTCACCTGCGGTACGTACGACGCGGCGGGCAGCTTCGCCTACCGCGTCGGCCTGCCCGGCAAGAGCGGCGTCGGCGGCGGCATCGTCGCGGTGATCCCCGGCCGCTGCACCCTGTGCGTCTGGAGCCCGGGCCTGGACTCGTACGGCAACTCCGTGGCGGGCGTGGCGGCCCTCGACCACTTCACCACCGTGACGGGCTGGTCGGTGTTCTAGGAAAAAACTCCACCCTCAGCGCTTCCATCGGCAGCTCCACAGACCATACTGGTCGGGTCCTGATCACCCACAGAACGACTCCATGGCCAAGAACAGCACCTCCTCGCCCACCGTCCCCGACACCGCGTGGCTGGGACGCGGGCGCCACCTGGGGCCCGAACCCGAGCAGGACGTCCGGCGCAACCTGATCGCCCTCAAGGCGGCCGGGGTGCTCGACGACTTCCTCGACCTCGACCCCGTCGAGGCGGCCCGCTCCACCGTGCTGCACCCGAGGGACGAGTCCGCGGACCCGGGCCCCTCGGCCCGCCGGCTCTTCGAGGCCCGCTGGCGCGTGGCCGACGACGTCACGGTCCGCGCCCAGCTGACCACGTACGACCCGGAGACCCGCCGCAAGGACGGCGAGGGCGTCACCTGGGTCCTCGCCGCCGAGGCGGAGCGGGCGTGGGACGCGCACTGGCCCTCGCCCGCCACCATGTTCTGGCCCGACAGCGACCGGGTCCCCTGGGACCACGACGAGGTGCAGGACCTGCGCCTGCGCTCGACGAACCACCTGCCGAAGGACGACGACGAGCTGCGCCACCGGCTGCGGGACTGCACCCGGCGGAGCTGGTTCATCCACGTCGTCGTGCACGAGGCGATGACACCGGTCGCGGCGGGCCAGCAGCCCGTCTCCCGGTTCCTGCCGCCCAGCCTGCGGCACCGCGTGGTCGAGCACCGGGCCACACCGGAGCAGGCGCAGATCGCCGACTTCGCGATGAAGCGGGAGCTGAGCGTGCGGATGCCGCGCGGCGGCGCCGTCATCCTGCCCGTGGCGCCGCAGGGCCAGGAGTACGACGCGGAGCGCTTCGCCGTCCGCAGCGTCTTCCTGGACGGCTCGGAACCGACCGAACTCCTCGACAGGATCAAGGAGTTCGCCGCACTGCCGCGCCCGCTGCCGGCCGACGCGGAGCAGGCCCTGACGCGGCTGCGCCAGGGCTGGCACCTGCTCACGCCGGACGAGGAGCTGGCCCACGCCCAGACCATGGTCACCAGGTACGCCGAGGCGCTCGACGCCATGACGAAATCCCGTGACCTCTACCAGGAGGCGGCCGAGGCGGCGATGGCCGCGCTCAACGAGGCGAGCGGAGGAGAGGGCGCCCCCCGGCCGCCCGCGCCGGGACCGGCCAGGACGGACGCCTCGCCGCTGAGCGCCCTGACGAAGGCCTTCAGCCGCTTCCGGGACCCGAACAAGTAGGGCGGCGGCGCGGCGCCCGGCGCCGCCCGCGCCCCCTCCTCACC
>NZ_WMBF01000359.1:0-6538 GCF_019400875.1 Streptomyces anatolicus
CCCCCACGCCCCCCGCCGGAGACACCGGCACCGGTTCGCATCCGGCCAAGGGTGTCGCCGCCAGTGTCAATAAGAAGCCCACCGCCCGTGTGCGCAATCGGCTGATCGTCGCCGTCGCTGTCGTCGCCGCCGCGATCGCCGGTGCCGGGGCGCCCGCCATCGTCGCCGCGTCCGGGCGGCTCAACGACACCCAGCGCCTGGTGACCCTCGCCGAGCACACCCAGCAGGCCGTCTCCCTCGGGCACTCGCTGGCCGACGAGCGTGACGAGGTCACCTCCTTCATCGCCTCCGGCCGCCCCCAGGGCAAGGGCCTCTCCGAGAGCCGCAGCGCCCGCGTCGACCGGCAGATCGACGAGCTGCGCGGCGCCGACGCCCCCGCCGGGCTCCGCGGTGAGCTGGCCGACATCGCCGCCGTCCGCCGCGCCGCGCTCACCGGCAAGAGCACCGCCCTGGAAGCGCACGAGGCGTACACGAAGGTCATCACCGAACTCCACGGCCTCACCCGCGACCTGGCCGAGCAGCTGCCGCCCGAGGCCAACAAGGGCGCCTTCGCCCTCGCCGACCTCGACCACGCCGTCGAGCAGGCCGCCGCCGCCCGCGGCCTCCTCCTCGCCGCCCTCGCCGTGCCGCCCGGCTCCGCCCCCGCGATCGACCCGGTCACCGGCCTCCCGGCGACCGGCACGGACGAGACCCCGGCCGCGGGCAAGCGCCGCGACGGCCTCAGCACCGCCGCCCAGCAGGCCCACATCCGCGAGCTCGCCTCGCTCGCCGACTTCCGGGACGCCGCGGGGGACTCCGCCCGCACCACGTACGACTCGACCGTCACCGGCCCCGAGGTCACCGCCGCGGAGAAGTACCTCTCCCGGCTCACCGACCAGCCCACGCTCTCCGCCGACGAGCAGCGCACCGACCGCGAGAAGCTCGACGCCGCGCTCTCCGCCCGCATCGAGACGATGCGCGGCGCCGAGTCCGCGCTCGGCGTCGAACGCACCAAGCGCCTCGCCCAGCTGCGCGACGACGACGTCACGGCGCTGGAGATCCGCGTCGCGCTCGTCGGCGTCCTGCTGCTCGTCGCGGTCGGCGTCTCCATGGCGATGGCGCGCTCGCTGACCCGCCCGCTCGCCGTCCTGCGGCTCGGCTCCGCCCGCCTCGCGACCGAGCCCGCGCCCCAGGAGCCGATCCGCTTCACGGGCCGCGACGACGAGTTCGCCCAGGTCGTCCGCTCCGTCAACGCCCTGCACGGTCACGCCGCCGCCCTCACCGAGCGCCTGGCCACGCTGGAGAAGGACCGCAAGCACCTCATCGGCAAGCGCCAGGCCATGGCCGACGAGCGCGAGGCCCTGCGCGCCGAACTCGCCGAGGCCTCCGTGCACTTGGAGCGCGTACGCCAGTCCATCCACGGCACCTTCGTCAATCTGGCCCTGCGCACCCTCGGCCTCGTCGAGCGCCAGCTCGCCGTGATCGAGAACCTGGAGGACCGCGAGCAGGACCCCGACCGCCTCGCCACCCTCTTCAAGCTCGACCACCTCGCCACGGTCATGCGCCGCCACAGCGAGAACCTCCTGGTCCTCGCCGGGGCCGAACACGGCCACCAGCACCCCGGCCCGGTCCCGCTCGTCGACGTCGTACGCGCCGCCGTCTCGGAGATCGAGCGGTACGAGCGCGTCCGCATCGCCACGCTGCCGCCGCACGCCCACATCGCGGGCTTCGCCGCGGACGACATCAGCCACCTCACCGCCGAACTCCTGGAGAACGCCACCTCGTTCTCCCCGCCCGACGCCTCCGTCGAGGTCTCCGGATGGCTCCTGGAGAGCGGCGAGGTCATGCTCTCCGTCCAGGACGAGGGCATCGGCGTCACCCAGGACCGCATGCGCGAGCTGAACGCCCGCCTCACGGACTTCGACCCCGACGACGCGTACGACCAGGAGAGCGGGGACGGCCTCGGGCTCGGCCTCTACGTCGTGGCGCGGCTCGCGGCGCGGCACGGGGTGCGGGTGCGGCTGCGGGAGCAGAAGCAGGGCGGTGTCGCGGCGGTCGTGGTGCTGCCCAAGCCGATTCTGGCGGAGGCGCCCTCGACTCCCGCGGTGATCGCGCCGCCGCGGGGCGGCGAATCCCTCGTCCACCTGCCGGGGTCGGAGGCCGAGGCCAACTCGAACGTCATCCCGGGGCGGTTGGCCACTGCCGCCGAAGGCGATCAGGATCCGCTGATCGCGGCGGCCGAGCGGACGCTGGAGACGGCCCTGCCGACGCCGGCGGACGAGCCCGGGCCCCCGCAGGAGCCCGAGTCGACGCCGGAGCCGGAGCCGGAGCCCGAGCCCGCGCCTTCGGCGGAGACGACCATGGAGCTGGCGGCGCCGGCGCCGCGGGAGGAGCCCCCCGCGCCCCCCAAGTGGGAGCGCGTCACCGACAAGGGGCTCCCCAAGCGCACCCCGAAGATCACCGCGCCCACGCCCGCCGCGCCCGAGCAGCGCAGCGGTTCCGTGGACGCCGAAGCGCTCCGCCGCCGCCTCGGCGGTTTCCACCAGGGCGCGCAGAGCGGCCGACGGGACGTGGAAGCCGAGCTGGCGACCGGAACAGACCCGGCCGAGCCATCGGGAAGTAACGCAAGTAACGCAAGTAACGCAAGTAACGCAAAGAACGTAAATGACGCAGACGTAATGGGGGACTCAGTCGAGGAGGCAAGCAGTTGACTGCGCCCATGCGCACGCCCAGTTCTTCCGCCGGACCCGCCACATACGGCCTGAGCAGTGAAGCCCGCAATCTGCACTGGCTGCTGACGAACCTCGTGGAGGAGGTGCCCGGCATCCTCTCCGTCGCGGTGGTCTCCTCCGACGGACTGCTGCTGCTCTCCTCCGACCCGGGGCGGAACGTGGAACGCCCGGCCCCGAACCCCACGGGCCCCAAGGGCTCGAGCGCCGACCTCGCCACCATCGTCTCCGGGCTCGGTTCCCTGACCATCGGCGCCGCCAAGCTGATGGACGGCGGCGGAGTCAAGCAGACCGTGGTCGCGATGGCGGAGGGCAGCCTCTTCGTCATGTCGATCAGCGACGGTTCGCTGCTCGGCGTGCACGCCACGCCGGACTGCGACATGACCGTCGTCGCCTACCACATGGCGCTCTTCGTCGGCCGCGCCGGACACGTCCTCACCCCCGAACTCCGCAGCGAGCTGCGCAAGTCGATGGAGGACGCCCGATGAGCGGCAGCCGCGAGACCGGCACGCCGAGGCTGCCGCAGCGCGGCGGCGACCGCAAACCCGCCCGCGTACGCCCGTACTCGCTGACCGGTGGCCGCACCAGGTTCGGTCACGTCCTGCTCGTGGAGACCTTCGTGGCGAGCCACCCCGAGCTGGAGGCCGCCGAGGAGCGCCGCGAACTGCCCAAGGGCACGCTCGCCAGGGTGATGCCCGAGATGCGGGCGATCGTCGAGATCTGCCGTCGCATGCGCACGGTCGCGGAGATCGCGGCGCTCCTCAAGATGCCGCTCGGCGTGGTCCGCGTACTGCTCAGCGACCTCGCCGACCAGGGAAAGATCCGCGTGTACGGAACGGGCCACGGCCCGGGACAGCCCGACCGCGCACTGCTGGAAAGGGTGCTGAGTGGACTCCGCCGTCTCTGAACTCCTCGAGAACGAGGGTCAGTTGCAGGCCTGGCAGACGGACAGGTCACGCGCCCCGATCGCCACGAAGATCGTGGTGGCGGGCGGCTTCGGCGTCGGCAAGACGACGCTGGTGACCGCCGTCTCCGAGATCACGCCCCTCCAGACGGAGGCGCTGATGACGCAGGCGAGCGCCGACACCGACGACCTGAGCGGGACGCCCGAGAAGACGACCACCACGGTCGCCATGGACTTCGGCCGCATCACGCTCGACGACGACCTGGTGCTCTACCTCTTCGGTACGCCCGGTCAGCAGCGCTTCTGGTTCATGTGGGACGACCTGGTGCGCGGCGCGATCGGCGCGGTCGTCCTGGCCGACACCCGCCGCCTGTCCGACTGCTTCCCGGCGCTCGACTACTTCGAGAGCTGCGGCCTGCCGTACATCGTGGCCGTCAACCACTTCGACGGCAGCGAGAGGTTCGAGGTGCCCGATGTGCGCGAGGCCCTGACGGTGCCCTCCCGCATACCCGTGCTGATCATGGACGCGCGGCAGCGGATCTCGGTCATCGAATCGCTGCTCGCCCTGGTCGGCCACGCGCTCGACGTCACCCCCGAGTAGCCGTCACCCCTGAGTAAGAAGAAGGTCCCTCATGCGGAAGATACTTGTCGTGGGAGCCGGGCAGTCCGGCCTCCAGATCGCCCTCGGGCTCCAGGCGCAGGGGTACGAGGTCACCCTGATGTCCAACCGCACGGCGGACGAGATCCGGTCCGGGCGGGTCATGTCCACCCAGTGCATGTTCGACACGGCGCTCCAGCACGAGCGCGACATCCAGGCGAACTTCTGGGAGTCGCAGGCCCCGAGGATCGAGGGCGTCGGCGTCTCGGTCGCCGGACCCGACGGTGCCCGCGTCATCGACTGGGTCGGCAAGCTCGACGGGTACGCGCAATCCGTCGACCAGCGCGTGAAGATGGCGGGCTGGATGGAGACGTTCGCCCAGCGCGGCGGCCAGCTGGTCATCCACGGCGCGGCGGTCTCCGACCTCGACTACTTCTCGCGCGCCTACGACCTGGTGCTCGTCTCGGCCGGCAAGGGTGAGCTGGTGTCGATGTTCGAGCGCGACGCCGCCCGCTCGCCGTTCACCGAGCCGCAGCGGGCCCTGTCGGTCGCGTACGTCCACGGGCTCGGCCCGCGCCCGGAGCACCCCGACTTCGACGCGGTGCGCTGCAACCTCGTACCCGGCGTCGGCGAGCTGTTCGTCATGCCGACCCTCACCACGTCCGGCCGCGCCGACATCCTCTTCTGGGAGGGCGTCCCCGGCGGCCCCCTCGACGTCTTCCAGGGCGTCAAGGACCCGAGCGAGCACCTGGCGCTCACGCTCGAACTCCTGGAGAAGTTCCTGCCCTGGGAGTACGCGCGCGCCACGAAGGTCGAGCTGACCGACGCGGGCGGCACGCTCGCCGGGCGGTACGCCCCGACCGTGCGCAAGCCGATCGGGCGGCTGCCCGGCGGCGGCGCGGTCCTCGGCGTCGCGGACGTCGTCGTCGCCAACGACCCGATCACCGGGCAGGGCTCCAACTCGGCGTCCAAGTGCGCCGCCTCGTACATCTCCTCCATCGTCGAGCACGGCGACAAGCCGTTCGACGAGGCGTGGATGCAGTCGGCGTTCGACCGCTACTGGGACACCGCGCAGTGGGTCACCAAGTGGACCAACGCGATGCTGGGCGCCCCGCCCGAGCACGTCCTCAACATCCTCGGCGCGGCGGGCCAGCTCCAGCCGGTCGCCGACCGGTTCGCGAACGGCTTCGACGACCCGGCCGACTTCGAGAACTTCTTCTACGACCCCGACAAGGCCGCCGCCTACCTGGAGTCGGTCGCGTCCGGCGGCTGATCGCCGCTGTATCCCAGGTCGCTGCCCGAGGTCGCACCCTCGGGCAGCCTCGGCGGGATGTACCCCCGCACGGGGCGGCCCCCGGGGTCGGGCCGGACCGCGCCGAGCACGGGGTTGGCCGCGATCGGTGACACCTTCACCCTGCTCCCGGGGCGCGGCGCCTGGACGACCTTCCCGTCGCCCAGGTACATCGCCACGTGCGTGGCGTTGGGGAAGTAGACGACGAGATCGCCCGGGCGCAGCTTCGACAGCGGGACGCGCCGCAGCTCGGCCCACTGCTCCTGGCTGGTGCGGGGGATCTCGCGGCCCGCGTGCGCCCAGGCCCGGGAGGTCAGGCCCGAACAGTCGTACGCGTCCGGGCCCTCGGCGCCCCACTCGTAGGGCAGCCCGATCTGCCGTACCGCGAAGTCCAGCGCCTTGCCGCCCTGCCGCGAGGGTGCCCGCGTGGCCCGGCTGCCGCTGAGCGCGCCGGACGCCATGAACGCGCGCTGGGCCCTCGCCGTCCCCGCGTCCTCCGCCTCCCGCAGGGCGTCCAGCTGGTCCGGGGTCAGCGCGGAAAGCATCTCCTGTACCTCTTTGAGCTGGTCGCCGACCTTGTCCCGCTCCCGTTTCTGCCGGGCGGCGAGGGCGGTCTGCGTGGCCAGCGCCTTCTTCGCCGCCCTCGCCAGCGCGTCCGCCCTCCGCTCGCCCTCGGTCAGGCGCTCCACGGTGGCGGCGCGGCCCGCGGCCACCCGCTGGATGACGTGACCCTGGTCGAGGGCGCGCTGGGGGTCGCGGGCGAGGAGGAGGCGTACGTAGGGGGAGAGGTCGGTGGCGTTCTGGTACTGCTGGCGGGCCAGGCGGCCGGCGTCGCCGCGGCTGTTCCTCGCGTGGGCGCGGGCCCGGGCCAGCTTTTCGGCGAGGTCTTTGGACCTCGCGCGCTGCTCCCTCAGCTTCTCGTCGGTCGCGTTGTACGTTTCCGATGCCTCTTCGGTGTTGCGGTACAGGCGCTGAAGGTCTGTCAGCAGCTCGGCTACGGGGCGGGTTTCCGGCTCCGGGGCCGCGTGGGCGAGGGG
>NZ_WMBF01000035.1:0-25169 GCF_019400875.1 Streptomyces anatolicus
GCCTTCGGATGCGGGGGTGGCGTTCAAGAGGGGTTCCTTGGGAGGTTGTTCGGGCTCCGTGTGGCGACGGGAGCCGGGGCGCACCCGGCGTCTCACGAGCGCCGGGGCAGCCCGGGTCCGTCTTGGCTATCCGTGGTGGGTACGCGCCGCGGTGGCCAGCGCGTCGGCGAGACGGTCGAGGACCGCGGCCGCCTGTTCGTCGGTGATGGTCAGGGGAGGAAGGAGACGTACGACGCTGGAGTGGCGGCCGCCGAGTTCGACGATGAGCCCGCGGCGCAGACACTCGCGCTGCACGGCAGCGGCCAGTTGGGGGGCCGGTGGGCGAGGGCGGGCGCTGCTCGGCAGAGTGCCCATCGCTTCGACGCCCGGATCGGCGCCCGCCGGCTCGACCAGTTCGACGCCCAGCATCAGGCCCCGGCCCCGCACCTCGCCGACGCAGGGGTGGGCCGCGGCGAGGGAGCGGAGTTGGGCGAACATATGGGCGCCGAGGGTGGCGGCACGTTCGGCGAGGCCGTTCGCGCGTACGTAGGCGAGGGTCGCCGCGCCCGCGGCCATGGCGAGCTGGTTGCCGCGGAAGGTGCCCGCGTGGGCGCCGGGAGGCCAGACGTCGAGGTCGTCGCGGTAGATGACGACAGCGAGCGGCAGGCTGCCGCCGATCGCCTTGGAGAACACCATCACGTCCGGTACGACACCGCTGTGCTCGACGGCCCAGAAGGCGCCGGTGCGTCCGACGCCGGTCTGCACCTCGTCCGCGATGAGCGGGATCCCGCGCGCGGCGGTGATCTCACGCATCCGGCGCAGCCAGGCGTCGGGCGCCGGAAGGACACCGCCCTCGCCCTGGACGGGTTCGAGGATCATGCCTGCCGGGGTCGGTACGCCCGACTTGGTGTCGTCCAGGAGGCTCTCGGTCCAGCGGGCGGACATTTCGGCACTGTTCGAGCCGCCGAGGCCGAACGGGCAGCGGTAGTCCTGCGGATAGGGGAGGCGCGCGACGCGCACGTCCTGGGCGCCGCCGGATGCTTCGAGCGCCCCGGCCGTCATGCCGTGGTAGGCGCCGGTGAAGGCCAGCAGGCCGTCGCGTCCGGTGGCCGCGCGGACCAGTTTCAGCGCGGCCTCCACGGCGTCCGTCCCGGCGGGGCCGCAGAACTGGATCCGCGCACGCTCCGCGAGGCCGCGCGGCAGCGTGCTGAACAGCTCGGTGGTGAAGTCGTCCTTGACGGGTGTGGCCAGGTCGAGGACGTGGAGCGGCGCCCCCGAGTCGAGGACCTTCCTGATCGCTTCGAGCACCACGGGGTGGTTGTGGCCGAGGGCCAGGGTCCCGGCGCCCGAGAGGCAGTCGAGGTAGCGGCGCCCGTCGGCGCCTTCGATGGTCATGCCGCGTGCTCGTACGGGCACGATCGGCAGGGCTCGCGCGTAGGTGCGGGCCGCCGATTCGCGTGCCGACTGCCGCCGCAGGATCCCCTCTTGCGTGGCGGACCCGGACGACACGGCCTGCCCGGACGACGCGGCCTGCCCGGGCAGCGGGGCCTGCCCGGCCAAAGGCGCCTGCCCGGGCGATGGGGCCTGTGCAGACGATGGGGCCTGCGCGGGCTCCCCCGGCCGCGTTACGGAACATGCCGCGGGCACCGCCGCGGGCGCAGGCTCGGTCACGGCCACGACTGTGGTCCTCCCGCTGGGGACGGGCGCGTCCGGTCCGGTGTGGCTCCGTGCGCCTCCGAGGAGGGCTCCGGGAAGCCTCATGCGGCCGACCGCGCGGGCGTGTTGGCAGGGGAGATGAACGCAGGACGCGACTCCCCCGTACGTACCAACGACCGTGACCCCGGAGGATCACGGGTTATCGGAAGATCCTTGCCGTGACGGAACCGTTGCCCTTCCGTCGGCCGTCCCCAACGGCACCGGCATAGTGTGGGGGGCCGCTCACCAGCGACAGGTGCGCCGCTCCCCCGACCCTCGGGGGTTCCGCGCCGGTGTGCGACGGGTGTTCCGCGCCCGGATGTCCAGCACTTCTGAACGTTCTCGAAGCCCAGGGGGAATCTCACGATGCGACCCATACGTCCGCTCTTCACCACCCGCAGTGGGAGGAGCGCGCGCACCAGAACCTCCCCCGTGGCGGCCGCGGTGGCGCTCGGCGCGGCGCTCGTACTGACCGCCACGGCCTGCGGTCCCAGTGAGGACAACGCCGGTGGCGACTCCTCGTCGGCGCAGCCCGGTGACAGCGGGGGCGGCTCCGGCGACGACAAGATCCAGATACCCGGGGACCTCCAGGACCGGCTCAAGGAGCACGGGATCGACCTGGACAAGTGGAAGAACGGCGCCTGGAAGAACTGGGACAAGGACGACTGGCTGCGCGAGGCCGGCGACTACGTCAACCCGATCATCGAGGACCTGTGGGACTCGGACCGGATGCGGGACGCCGACAAGAACCCGGACCGCAGCGTCGACGACAACGACATCTCCGGTGACCAGGGCGTCACCGATCCGACGCCCGCGCCCGTGGAGGCGGCCGCCGTGAAGGCGCCGTACCACGACCGGGCCGCCGAGTCGGGCAAGCTCTTCTTCGACGGCCCCGAGGGCTCGATGGTCTGCTCCGCGACCGTCGTGAAGGACCCGGCCCACCCCGGCAAGTCCAACATGGTGTGGACGGCGGGCCACTGCGTGCACGCGGGCGCCAAGGGCGGCTGGTACCGCAACATGGTCTTCGTCCCCTCGTACAACAACAGCGGCAAGTCGGCCGAGGAGCTGCGGAACGCCCCCAAGGAAGAGGTCGCTCCGTACGGCGTCTGGTGGGGTGACTGGGCGCAGACCTCCGACCAGTGGATCGAGCAGGGTGGTCCGACGGGCGGCAAGGGCGCGCCGTACGACTTCGCCGTCATGCACGTGAAGCCCGAGAAGGGCAGCGAGGGCAAGTCGCTCGAGGAGACCGTCGGTTCGGCGCTTCCGGTGGACTTCAACGCCCCGGCGGTGCCCCAGATCAAGACCATGACGGCCACCGGCTACCCGGCGGCGCCGCCTTTCGACGGCCAGAAGCTGTTCCAGTGCGACGACAAGCCGGGCCGGCTCTCGCTCACCAAGCCCGACCCGACGATGTACCGCATCGGCTGCACCATGACCGGCGGTTCGTCCGGCGGTGGCTGGGTCGCCCAGGGCAAGGACGGCAAGCCCGCCTTGGTGTCGAACACCTCCATCGGTCCGGTGTCGGCGGGCTGGCTGGCCGGTCCGCGCCTGGGCAAGGAGGCCAAGGGTGTCTACGGCGCGGTGAGCAAGAAGTTCGCCGGCCAGTGATCGGCCGCGGCGGGGTCGCCGGAAACCTTCACGACCCCGCCGCCGTTCGTCCCCAACCTCACGGGCATAGTGGGGTGTTGTGTCAACAGGGTTTCCGGACGCCCCGGATCCATGCATGACACGTACATGGCAATTTAGCGAGGGCGCCCTTACGGCGTCCCGCACACACACGTCCCATCGGGGGTAACAGCACCATGCGTTCCACTCGTGCGCCGTTCGCGCGCAGCCGTGGGCGGCGCGCCGCACTCGCCGCCACCGGGCTCGCCGCGGCTCTGGCACTCACCGCCACGGCCTGCGGCCCCAGCGACGACAAGGCTTCCGACCAGTCGGACAGCGCCGCCTCCCAGGGAGCCGACGGTTCGAACGCCGGTTCCGCGGGTGCCGACTCCAAGCTGCCCGGCGACCTCGCCGACAAGCTCAAGGAGCACGGCATCGACCCGGACAAGTGGAAGAACGGCGCCTGGAAGAACTGGGACAAGGACGACTGGCTGCGCGAGTCCAAGGACTTCGTCAACCCCGTCATCGCCGGGCTCTGGAAGCCCGAGCGGATGAAGGAGGCGAAGGACCCGAAGAAGACGATCGCCACGAAGGACGCCGCCGCCGACCAGGGCGCGACCGACCCCGAGCCGACGCCGGTCCGGGCCAAGCCCGAGAAGACGCCGTACCACGAGAACGCCGCCCCCGTCGGGAAGATCTTCTTCGACTCCCCCGAGGGTTCGATGGTCTGCTCCGGCACCGTCGTGAAGGACCCGCGCAACCCCGGCAAGTCCAACCTGGTGTGGACCGCGGGCCACTGTGTGCACGCCGGCAAGGAGGGCGGCTGGTACCGCAACATCGCCTTCGTGCCTTCCTACAACGACCTCGGCAAGTCCGAGGCCGAGCTGGGCAACGCGAGCCAGCAGGAGGTCGCCCCCTACGGCCAGTACTGGGCGGACTGGGTCTCGACCTCCAACGAGTGGATCAACGAAGGCGGTCCGACGGGCGGCGCGGGCGCGACGCACGACTACGCCGTGATGCACGTGAAGCCGGAGCAGGGCGGCAAGTCCCTGGAGGAGACCGTCGGCAACGCTCTCGATGTCGACTTCTCGACTCCGTCCACGTCCAGCGTGAGCTCGATGGGCGCCTGGGGCTACCCGGCCGCTCCCCCGTACAACGGCCTGATGATGCACAAGTGCGTGGACAAGCCGGGCCGTCTCTCGCTGTCGCCGTCGCTGCCGACGATGTACCGCATCGGCTGCACCATGACCGGTGGCTCGTCCGGCGGCGGCTGGTTCCGCATGGTGGGCGACAAGACCGAGCTGGTGTCGAACACCTCCATCGGTCCGGCCGAGAACACCTGGCTCGCGGGACCGCAGCTGGGCGAGGGCGCCGAGCGGGTCTACGACATGATGAGCAAGAAGTACGGCTCGCGGTAGCCGCGCGTCGCATACCTGACATGGCGAAGGCCCGCCCCCTGCGAGAGGGGGCGGGCCTTCGCCATGTCACTTGTCCGACGGCGGTTGTCCGTCGCGGACGCCGTCAGCGCGCGGCAGGCACGTACGGACTGAGATCCGCGGCAAGCTCCTCGTGCACCCGCGCCTTGAGCAGGGTGCCGTCGCCGGTGTGCTCCTCGGAGAGCACCTCGCCCTCGGCGTGCGCGCGGGAGATGAGCTGGCCGTGCGTGTACGGAACGAGGGCCTCGATCTCGACCTCGGGCCGCGGCAGCTCGGTGTCGATCAGCGCGAGAAGCTCGGTGATGCCCGCGCCGGTGCGCGCGGAGACCGCGATCGCGTGCTTCTCGTTGCGCAGCAGGCGCTGGAGGACCAGCGGGTCCGCGGCGTCCGCCTTGTTGATCACCACGATCTCGCGTACGTCGGTGGCGCCGACGTCCCTGATCACCTCGCGCACGGCGGCCAGCTGCTCCTCCGGCACCGGGTGCGAACCGTCCACCACGTGCAGGATCAGGTCGGAGTCGCCGACCTCCTCCATGGTGGAGCGGAACGCCTCGACGAGATGGTGCGGCAGGTGCCGTACAAACCCGACCGTGTCGGCCAGGGTGTAGACCCGGCCGCTCGGCGTCTCGGCCCGGCGCACGGTCGGGTCGAGGGTGGCGAACAGCGAGTTCTCCACCAGGACGCCCGCGCCCGTGAGGCGGTTGAGGAGCGAGGACTTGCCCGCGTTCGTATAACCGGCGATCGCGACCGAAGGCACCTTGTTGCGCCGGCGCTCCTGCCGCTTGATGTCGCGGCCCGTCTTCATCTCCGCGATCTCCCGGCGCATCTTCGCCATCTTCTCGCGGATCCGTCGCCGGTCCGTCTCGATCTTGGTCTCACCGGGGCCACGGGTGGCCATGCCGCCACCGCCGCCGCCACCCATCTGACGGGAGAGCGACTGACCCCAGCCGCGGAGCCTCGGCAGCATGTACTGCATCTGCGCGAGGGCGACCTGCGCCTTGCCCTCTCGGGACTTGGCGTGCTGGGCGAAGATGTCGAGGATCAGGGCGGTCCTGTCGACCACCTTCACCTTGACGACGTCTTCGAGGTGGATCAGCTGGCCGGGGCTCAGCTCACCGTCACACACGACGGTGTCGGCTCCGGTCTCGAGCACGATGTCGCGCAGCTCCAAGGCCTTGCCGGAGCCGATGTACGTCGCCGGGTCCGGCTTGTCGCGGCGCTGGATGACGCCGTCGAGCACGAGCGCGCCCGCGGTCTCCGCGAGAGCGGCCAGCTCGGCGAGGGAGTTCTCCGCATCGTCGACCGTCCCGGAGGTCCACACGCCGACGAGCACCACACGCTCCAGACGGAGCTGTCGGTACTCGACCTCGGTGACGTCCTCGAGCTCGGTGGAGAGTCCGGCGACGCGGCGCAGAGCCGCGCGCTCGGAGCGGTCCAGCTGATCGCCGTCCCGCGCTCCGTCGATCTCGTGGCTCCAGGCGACGTCCTCTTCCATCAGGGCATCGGCCCGAAGACCTTCGGGGTAGTTCTGCGCGAAGCTCTGTGCGTCCTGGGAAGGGGAAGAAGAGGAGGTCATTGGTTCCTTACGTCGATGCGTCGATGGAAATGCGGACGGATGCCTGATCCGCCACTGACGGATGCGTGATGCGTGATCCGTCACAGTCGACAACGCACGGGGCGGCCCGGAGATTCCCGGGCACGGACCGGTCGTGCCGTCGACCTGACGATGTTTGCACGACACGGCCCGTCTCGTCATCCACGTTTTCCGACGGCCGTGCGGCTATTTCGTTTCCTTCCCTTCCGGGGCCGCCGTACGCCAGTCCGGGTGGCCCGGCATGGGAGGCGTCTTCGCCCCGTACAGCCAGGCGTCGAAGAACCCGCCCAGGTCACGGCCGGCGTTCCGCGAGGCGAGTCGCACGAAGTCGGCGGTGGTGGCGTTGCCGTCGCGGTAGATGTGCACCCACTGCCGCTCAAGGCGCTCGAACGCGTGGTGCCCGATCTCCTGGCGCAGCGCGTAGAGCACCAGGGCGCTGCCGTCGTACACGACCGGCCGGAAGATGCTGATCTTCTTCCCCGGGGCGGGCTGCTTGGGCTTGGCGGGCGGGCCGCCCGCGGCGCGCCAGGTGTCCGACCGGCGGTAGGCCTCGCGCATCCGGTCCTTCAGGGGCCGCTTCGCCTTCTCCTCTGCGAAGAGCGCCTCGTACCAGGTGGCATGGCCTTCGTTGAGCCAGAGGTCCGACCACGAGCGCGGGCTGACGCTGTCGCCGAACCACTGGTGCGCCAGCTCATGCACCATGATCGAGTCGATGTACCACTCCGGGTACTCGGGGCGGGTGAAGATATCCCTCTCGAAGAGAGAGAGCGTCTGCGTCTCCAGTTCGAACCCGGTCTGCGCGTCGGCCACCAGGACGCCGTAGGTCTCGAAGGGGTAGCGGCCGACCTTCCGCTCCATCCAGTCGATCTGGCCGGGCGTCTTCTTGAGCCAGCGCTCCAGGATCTTGCGGTCCTTGGTGGGCACCACATCGCGTACGGGAAGGCCGTTGGGGCCCTCGCGGTGCAGCACGGTGGAGCGGCCGATCGCCACCTGCGCCAGCTCGGTCGCCATGGGGTGATGGGTGCGGTACGCCCAGGTGGTGGCCCCGCCGTCGTGGCGGGTCTTGCCGAGCGGCAGGCCGTTGGCGACGGCGGTGAGCCCCTTGGGGGCCGTCACACGGAAGGTGAAAGCCGCTTTGTCCGAAGGGTGGTCGTTGCACGGGAAGACCCGGTGGGCGGCGTCCGCCTGGTTGGCCATGACGAGCCCGTCCCTGGTGGGCAGCCAGCCGCCCTGGGCGTCCTTGGCCGAGACGGGGTCGCTGGTGTGCCGGACGGTGATCCGCAGCGGTTCGCCGGGGCCGACGGGCGCGGAGGGCGTCAGGACCAGGTCCTCCCCGGTGCTCTCGAAACGGGCCGTCTCGCCGTTGACCTCGACGGACCGGACCTTGCCGTGGGCGAAGTCGAGGTTCACGCGCTCCAGGGGAGCCGTGACCAGGGCGTCGATCTTGGTGACGGCGTCCAGCGGCTTGCGGTTGTCACCGTGATAGGTGAAGCCGATGTCGTACGACGCCACGTCGTACCCGGGGTTGCCCAGGTGGGGGAAGAGCGGGTCGCCGATGCCGAGC
Source organism: Streptomyces anatolicus (assembly GCF_019400875.1). Taxonomy (NCBI): domain Bacteria; kingdom Bacillati; phylum Actinomycetota; class Actinomycetes; order Kitasatosporales; family Streptomycetaceae; genus Streptomyces; species Streptomyces anatolicus. Next base: position 7,874 of record NZ_WMBF01000035.1, read on the forward strand.
GGGGCGGCGGGCGAGGGTGCGCTCGCCGCGACGAGGGCGGCGGACGCGGTCGCCGCGATCAGCGCCGTGGCGATGCGGGGGGTGCGGAGGGCCTTCGACCGCGCGGCCGTGGTCCGAGGGGTGAGCAGCATGAACTTACCGCTACCAGCGCACGGCTCCCGGGGTACGACGGCGCGCGCCGGGCCACTCGAACGGGGCACGGAGGGGCCCGCCCGATGACCGAACCGACCGGTCCGACGGCCGGAGCGCTCAGTGCGCCGCGGCTGCCGGATGCTGGGCGCGGCTCACGTCGTACACGCCCGGTACGGCTCGCATCGCCCGCATCAGCCCCGGAAGGTGCGCCGCGTCCGGGAGTTGGAGCGTGTACGTATGGCGTACGCGCTGCTGGGTGGGCGGCTCCACGGTCGCGGAGATGATGGCGACGCCCTCAAGTGCGATCGCTTCGGTGAGGTCGGCGAGGAGGTGCGCACGGCCGAACGATTCCGCGGTCAGGGTCACCCGGAACTCGGCTGTGTCCCCCCAGCGCACACCGACCTCCGCGCGCCCCACTCCCTTCATGCGCTCCGCCCCGGGACAGCCGACGCGGTGGACGGTCACGGCTCCCCCGCGCACGGCGAAGGCGGTGATGGCGTCGGGCGGCACCGGCGTACAACAGCCCGCGAGCCGCACGCTCGCGCCCTCGCGGTCCACCACGGCACTCGCGGCGGCGGAACGCGAGGTGGTGTCAGGGGCCTCCGGTCGGGGCGCGGCGACCGGCGTCTGCTGTGGCGGCCGCCGACCGGACTGCGCCGGGGCGGGCGCCGGGGTCGGATGCGTGGTGAGCCAGCGCCGGATGGCGATCCGCGCGCCGGGTGTGCGGGCGTGGTCCAGCCACTCGCTCGACGGTCCGGAGGTGGCGTCCTGGCCCATGAGGAGCTGCACCGTGTCGCCGTCCCGCAGGACCGTGCTGAGCGTGGCCAGGCGGCCGTTGACGCGCGCGCCGATGCAGGCGTGCGCGTCCTCCCCGTACTGGGCGTAGGCGGCGTCCACGCAGCTGGCGCCGGCGGGCAGGCCGAGCGTGCCGCCGTCGGGACGGAAGACGGCGATCTCACGGTCCTGGGCGAGGTCCTCGCGCAGCGTCGACCAGAACGTGTCGGGGTCGGGGGCGGCCTCCTGCCAGTCGAGGAGCCGGGAGAGCCAGCCGGGCCTCGTGGGGTCCACGCGCTCGTCGTCGCCACCGGAGCCGGGGCTGGGGCCGAGACCGGCGGGGGGCTCTTCCGAGGTTTCCGAAGGAGGAGCGTAGGGATTGCGCAGTGCGACGACGCCCGCCTCGGCGACCTGGTGCATCTGGTGCGTACGGATGAGGACTTCGGCTACCTCCCCGTCGGGGCGGGCCACGGCGGTGTGCAGCGATTGGTAGAGGTTGAACTTCGGTACGGCGATGAAGTCCTTGAACTCGGAGACGACCGGCGTGAAGCAGGTGTGCAGTTCGCCGAGGACTCCGTAGCAGTCCGCGTCTTCGTTGACGAGGACGAGGAGGCGGCCGTAGTCGGACGCGCGCAGCTCGCCGCGTTTGCGGTGCACCCGGTGGACGGAGACGAAGTGCCGCGGCCTGATGAGGACTTCGGCCGCGATGCCCGCCTCGCGCAGCACCCCGCGCACCTCGCCCGCGATGTCGCCGAGCGGGTCCCCCTCGCTCTCGGCGTTGGCGGTGATCAGGGCCTGGACCTCGGCGTACTCCTGCGGGTGGAGGATCGCGAAGACGAGGTCCTCCAGCTCGGTCTTGAGCGCCTGGACGCCGAGACGCTCGGCGAGCGGGATGAGCACGTCCCGGGTCACTTTGGCGATGCGGGCCTGCTTCTCGGGGCGCATGACACCGAGGGTGCGCATGTTGTGCAGGCGGTCGGCGAGCTTGATCGACATGACGCGTACGTCGTTGCCGGTGGCGACGAGCATCTTGCGGAAGGTCTCCGGCTCGGCCGCGGCGCCGTAGTCGACCTTCTCCAGTTTCGTGACGCCGTCGACCAGATAGCAGACGTCGTCGCCGAACTCGGCCCGCACCTGGTCGAGCGTCACGTCCGTGTCCTCGACCGTGTCGTGGAGGAGGGAGGCGGTCAGGGTGGTGATCTCCGCGCCGAGCTGGGCGAGGATCAGGGTCACGGCCAGGGGGTGGGTGATGTACGGTTCGCCGCTCTTGCGCGTCTGGCCGCGGTGCGAGGACTCCGCGAGGACGTAGGCCCGGCGCAGGGGCTCCAGGTCCGCGTCCGGGTAGTGGGCCCGGTGGGCCTCCACCACATGGCCGATCGCGTCGGGGAGACGGTCACGAGCGGCGGGGCCGAGCAGCGCCGCCCTGCCGAGCCTGCGCAGGTCGAGACGGGCACGGCCGCGCCTGCGCTGGACCCCGGACGTCACGGGGCCTGACGTGGCTGGGTTCGTGGCCTCCGCACTCATGGGCACCTCCGGCTGCTTCGACCGGCGGTGTACGGACGGTGGCGTACTCCGTCCGGGCCGGTGCTTGATGCTACCGAGCCCATCACGCGGCACTGACCGCCTCTCGCCGAGCGTGAAACGGATCACCCATTCGAGCGACACTTCATGGGATTGCCGTTTCGAGCCATTCGGACACGAACTCACCTTCGGCGACGATTACTGCGGGGCCGGTCATCTCGATCTCGCCGTCGGGCCGCTCGGTGATCACCAGGCGCCCTCCGGGCACATCGACCGTGTACGTCACCGGGGTGCCGGTGGCGGCCGGGTCCTCGCCGTCCCTGCGGGCCGCGGCGACCGCCACGGCGCAGGTGCCGGTGCCGCACGAGCGGGTCTCGCCCGCGCCGCGCTCGTGCACGCGCATGGCGACGTGACGCGGGCCGCGGTCGACGACGAATTCGACGTTCACCCCGTCCGGGTAGGCGGAGGCGGGGCTGAGGAGCGGGGGTTCGTAGAGCGTGCCCGCTTCGGAGAGGTCGTCCACGAAGGCGACCGCGTGGGGGTTGCCCATGTTCACGTTGCGCGCGGGCCACCGGTGGTCCGCGACCGAGACGGTGACGTCTCCTTCGGGGAGCAGCGCCTTGCCCATCCCCACGGTGATCTCGCCGCCGGCTTCCGCCTTGGCGATGTGCACGGTCTTCACGCCGCCGCGGGTGGCCACCGCCAGGTCGCCCTCGCCGGTGTGTCCGGCGTGCTGGAGATAGCGGGCGAAGACGCGCACTCCATTGCCGCACATCTCGGCGATGGACCCGTCGCCGTTGCGGTAGTCCATGAACCACTCGGCCTGGTCCGCGAGATGGCGGGCCTCGGGGTGGGCTGCGGAGCGCACGACGTGCAGGAGGCCGTCGCCGCCGATGCCCGCGCGGCGGTCGCACAGGGCGGCCACGGCGGCCGGGGGCAGCTCGATGGCGTTGTCGGCGTCCGGGATGATCACGAAGTCGTTCTCGGTCCCGTGCCCCTTGAGGAAGGCGATCCGCGTGCTCATTCCTCGATCGTACGGGGTGGGTACGACAGCCGGTCGGCGCGGTGCCGTCGAGGCGCCCGCCGGAGCCGTCTCAGCGGAGCCTGGCCACCCGCCACACGGCGAGGACCGCCGCGCCGAGGAAGAGCAGGGCGTACGCGGTGACGACCCGCCAGTCCGGCCGGCGCCCGGAGCCGCGCTCGGGCAGGCCCGGCCAGGTGTGCCCCACCCGGCGGGCGGCCATCATTCCCCAGCCCGCGGCGCAGCAGCTGAGCAGCAGCCCGAGCATGGCGACCACCGCACCGCCGTCGCCGAACTCGAAGGCCAGCGGGAAGGCGAACATCAGGGAGCCGCCCGCGGCGATGATCACGATGGGCGCGAGCTGCCAGATGCGCAGCCGCCGCTGCGGACGCAGCTCGACCTCGACCTCCGCCTCCGGGGCCATCTCGTCCGCTCCGGGGCCGTCGTCCGTCACGCCGCCGAGGGTCTCGTCGGGACCGTCGGGGCTCAGCTGCTCTCCGCCGTCATGCGCGGTGTCACGAGGGCCGGCCTCCATCGCCACGCGCCCTCCCACTCCGGACTCCACCTGTCGATCGATGGTCGATGATGGCACGGCGTCAGGTGCCGCGATGACCGCCGGAGCGTCCCGATGCCATCACGTGATCAGGCTGTGACCGGTCGTTCGACCAACGCCATTGCGCGTGCCGGGAGTTCCCCGCGATCGGCCATGGCCCCACTGAGCCAGTGCACCCGGGGATCGCGCCGGAACCATGAATCCTGACGGCGCGCGAAGCGTTTGGTGGCGCGTACGGTCTCGGCGCGCGCCTGCTCCTCGGTGCACTCCCCCGCGAGCGCGGCGAGCACCTGCTGGTAGCCGAGCGCCCGGGACGCCGTGCGCCCTTCGCGCAGCCCTCGCGCCTCCAGCGCGCGTACCTCGTCGACCAGGCCCGCCTCCCACATGCGGTCCACGCGCGTAGCGATGCGTTCGTCGAGTTCGGGGCGGGCCACGTCGACGCCGATCTGGACCGTGTCGTACACGGAGTCGTGTCCGGGGAGGTTGGCGGTGAAGGGCTTGCCGGTGATCTCGATGACCTCCAGGGCGCGCACGATCCGGCGGCCGTTGCTGGGCAGGATCGCCTGGGCGGCCCCGGGGTCGGCGGCGGCGAGGCGGGCGTGCAGCACTCCGGAGCCGCGCAGCTCCAGCTCCTCCTCCAGGCGGGCCCGCACGGCGGGGTCGGTGCCGGGGAACTCCAGGTGGTCCACGGCGCCCCTGACGTACAGCCCGGAGCCGCCCACGAGGATCGGCCAGCGCCCCTCGGCGAGGAGGCGGTCGATCTCGGCGCGGGCCAGCTTCTGGTACTCGGCGACACTGGCCGCCTCCGTGACGTCCCAGATGTCGAGCAGATGGTGGGGGACCCCGCCGCGCTCCTCGGGCGTCAGCTTGGCGGTGCCGATATCCATCCCTCGGTAGAGCTGCATGGAGTCGGCGTTGACGACTTCGCCGCCAAGGCGCTGCGCGAGGAAAACGCCCAGATCGGACTTTCCTGCGGCGGTCGGACCGACGACGGCGATGACCCGCGGGGCGGGAGCTGCACTACTCACCGCCCCAGTCTCGCAAACCCGGCGCGTACTTCCCGAACGAGCTACGTGACGGCACGGCTCCCAGGTCGTTGCCTGTTGCGAGGTTCCGGCCGCCGGTTTCGAGGACCGATGACCCGGGCGACGCAATGGGACGCACCGGGCGGCGCGGGATTTCGCCCACACGAGTAACGTATGGAGTAGATATGGGCGTTTTTGCAAGGTTTCGCCGGAAGTCCAAGGAGAGCGAAGAGGCGTCGACGCCCGAGGCAGCCGCCGCCACGCTGACGGCCGAGCCGGAGGAGGCCGAAGGGTCCCCCGAGGCCGCCACCGACGCGAAGCCCGCCGCCGAGGCCGAGAAGGACGCCGAGAGCGCTGCCGAGGCCAAGCCCGCGGAGTCCTCCGAGACGTCCGAGGCGGGCGCGGCCGAGGGCGTGGACATCCCGAAGCAGCAGTCCGCCGAGGAAGCGGCCGACAACGAGGCCGGTGAGGGCGCCCGCAAGTAGCTCCCAGCGAGGGAAGGTGACCCCATGGGCTTCCTGGACCAACTGAAAGCCAAGCTCGCCCCGGCCAAGGACAAGGTCTCGGACCTCGCGCAGCAGCACGAGGACAAGATCGACCACGGCCTGGACAAGGCCGCGAAGATGGTCGACCGAAAGACCAAGGGCAAGTACAGCGACAAGATCCAGATGGGCACGGGCAAGGCCAAGGACGCCGTCGGCCGCCTCGCCGAGCACGACCGGGGCAAGGGCGCGGGCGCCAAGGACAACGGCGGCACCGCCGGTCCCCCGACGCCCCCGTCGCCTCCTGCGCCCCCTCCGGCTCCCTGAATCGCGTCGCGGACGGTCGTGAAGCTCCCTGCTTCGCGGCCGTCGCCGCATGCCCGCAGGCGGCGGCGACAGCCGAGCGGGCTCGGTGGCTAGGACCAGGTGGCCACGACGTATCCGACGCCGTACGGCGCGTCCTCGTAGAGCAGCTCGCCGCTCAGGGCGGCGCCCTCCGCCGCCCCCGCCAGCACCTGCCACGGGGCACGGCCCGCCGCCTGCAGTTCGTACGCGAGCTGCGCGTCCAGGGCCTTCAGCGCCGCCACGTCGGCCGTGCCGAGGGCGCGGGCGACCGCGGCGTCGAAGCCGGCCGCCCGCTCATCGAGGTAGCCCGGCGCCTTCAGCGTGCGGCACGCGCTGGCGTCGCCCATGACCAGCAGTGCCACCCGGTCCGCCCGTGCGCCGATCTCGCCGCCGACTTGGACACACTGCTCGGCGGCGAGTGGTTCCCCCACGCCGAGACCTTCCAGCGGGGCGGCCGACCACCGCGTACGTGCGAGCAGCCAGGCGGCGACGGCGAGCGACGGCGGAAGCTCGCGCTCGGCCGGCCCGCCGGCGCCACCGGCATCACCGTCGCCGGCGTCATCGCCCGTGGCAGGTCCGAGCCGTACGTCGAGGTCCACCCCGAAGCCGCGGAACGATCCCCGCGCGCCCTGCGGGTGCGGTCCGCGGCCGCTCAGCGCGGCGGGGCCCACCACGACGAGCCGGTCGGGCCTGGCGGCGGCGAGGACCCCGATGGCGTCCGTGCACGCCGCGCGCGCGGCGTCCAGTTCGGGCGCCGCTCCCGCGGCGACCTCGGGGACGAGCAGGGGCGGGCAAGGGCAGACGGCTGCGGCGACAAGCATGATCCGCAGAGTAACGCGCCTACTTGGCGACGGGCCGTGGGTCCCGCTCCGGTCGCGTCTGCTCGGCGACCGGCCAGGAGCACGCTCCGGTCACGCCTTCTGGCGACCGCCAGGAGTCCGCAACGGTCACGCCTCCCTGGCGACCGGCCAGGAGTCCCGCCCCGGTCGCACCTACCTGGCGACCGGCCATGGGTCCCGCGCCGGCTCGGTCGCCCTCGCGTCGGGTCAGTCGCGGCCGCAGCCGCTCGCCGTCGCCACCGGCAGCGGCTCGGGGACGCCGATCTTCGGCAGGCCCAGCATGACGCCCGCGGGCTTGGCGGCGGCCTCCGTGTTGCGCTTCTCCCAGGCGTCGCCCGCGCGCGTGGGGCGCACGTTCAGCACGGGGCCCTCGGCGAGGAGGTGGTGCGGGGCGGCGTAGGTGATCTCGACCGTCACGACGTCGCCGGGGCGCACTTCGGTGTCCGGCTTGGTGAAGTGCACGAGGCGGTTGTCGGGGGCGCGGCCGGAGAGGCGGTGCGTGGCGCCGTCCTTGCGGCCCTCGCCCTCGGCGACCATCAGCTCCAGGGTGCGGCCGACCTGCTTCTTGTTCTCCTCCCAGGAGATCTCCTCCTGGAGGGCCACCAGGCGCTCGTAGCGCGACTGGACGACCTCCTTGGGGATCTGCCCCTCCATGGTCGCGGCCGGGGTCCCGGGACGCTTGGAGTACTGGAAGGTGAAGGCGCTGCCGAAGCGGGCCTCGCGGACCACGTGCATGGTCTGCTCGAAGTCCTCCTCGGTCTCCCCGGGGAAGCCCACGATGATGTCGGTGGAGATCGCCGCGTCCGGCATGGCCGCGCGGACCTTCTCGATGATGCCCAGGAAACGGTCCTGCCGGTACGAGCGGCGCATCGCCTTGAGGATGGTGTCCGAGCCGGACTGGAGCGGCATGTGGAGCTGCGGCATCACGTTCGGCGTCTCGGCCATGGCGGCGATCACGTCGTCGGTGAAGTCGCGCGGGTGCGGGGAGGTGAAGCGGACGCGCTCCAGGCCCTCGATCTTCCCGCAGGCGCGCAGGAGCTTGCTGAACGCCTCACGGTCGCCGATGTCCGAGCCGTACGCGTTCACGTTCTGCCCGAGGAGGGTGATCTCCGAGACGCCCTCGCCGACAAGCGCCTCGATCTCCGCGAGGATGTCGCCGGTCCTGCGGTCCTTCTCCTTGCCGCGCAGGGCGGGCACGATGCAGAAGGTGCAGGTGTTGTTGCAGCCGACCGAGATCGAGACCCACGCGGCGTACGCGCTCTCGCGGCGCGTGGGCAGCGTCGAGGGGAATGCCTCCAGGGACTCGGCGATCTCGACCTGCGCCTCCTCCTGGACGCGGGCGCGCTCCAGGAGGACCGGCAGCTTGCCGATGTTGTGCGTGCCGAAGACGACGTCGACCCACGGCGCCCGCTTGACGATGGTCTCGCGGTCCTTCTGGGCGAGACAGCCGCCGACGGCGATCTGCATCCCGGGACGCTTGGTCTTCATCGGCGCCAGGCGGCCGAGATTGCCGTACAGACGGTTGTCGGCGTTCTCGCGCACGGCACACGTGTTGAAGACGACGACGTCGGCGTCGCCGTCGGCTCCTTCGGGCGCACGTTCGTAGCCGGCGTCCTCCAGCAGCCCGGAAAGCCGCTCGGAGTCATGGACGTTCATCTGGCACCCGTAGGTGCGCACCTCGTAAGTCTTCGCGCTCATCTCGCCCCCCAGGGTACGGGGTCGCCACGCGCGCGTGCCCGCCGATTCCGACCGGGGGCACTCCAGGGGCGGTGCTCGGGGCGGCGCGGTGTGACCTCGCCCCTGGTCATCCACGTGAGTGGGCTGGCAGGATCGCGCGCATGCTCCAGGCACTCCCCCACATCAGCAGGCGCCGCGCCTTGCAGGGCTCGACCGCGGCGTTCGTGGTGTTCGGGCTGCTGCTGTGGTGGCTGCTTCCCATGGGCGAGGCTTCTCCGAGCGGCCGGATGGCGTTCAGCACGGGCGTGCGGAACGGCGTCTACGAGCGGTACGGCGAGCTTCTGCGGACGGCGATCTCGCAGGACATGCCGGAGGTGGATGTGGCCCTGCTCAACAGCCAGGGGTCGCAGCAGAACATCGAGCGGGTGGCCACGGGGAAGGCCGACTTCACCATCGCGGCGGCCGACGCCGTCGAGACGTACCGCCTCGACGGGGCTTCGGGGGCGGACCGCCTGAGGGGCTGCGCGCGCCTCTACGACGACTACGTCCAGCTCGTGGTGCCACGGGGCTCCGACATCCACTCCGTGGCGGATCTGCGGGGCAAGCGCGTCGCGGTGGGGCAGGGCCGCTCCGGGGTGCGGCTGATAGCGGACAGGGTGCTGGACGCCGCGGGCCTCGACCCGGTGGAGGACATCGAGCCGGTGTCCGCGGGCATCGACACCATGCCGAGCCTCTTGAGGGACGGCTCCATCGACGCCTTCTTCTGGTCGGGCGGGCTGCCGACCACCTCCGTACGCGAACTCTCGGAGAAGATGGACATCCGCCTCGTCAAGCTCGGCTACCTCGTCGACCGGCTGCACCAGCAGGGCGGCGCCTCGCGCTACTACCGGGCCGCGACGATGCCGGCCGACGCCTATCCCGAGGCGCAGCAGGGCTCGGCGGTGCCCACGCTGGCCGTGGCGAACCTCCTTGTCACCACGGACCAGGCCGACGCCGACCTCACCGAGGGGCTGACCCGTACCGTCATCGACAGCCGCGACCACATCGGCGACGAGGTGCACGCGGCCCAGCTGGTGGACCTGCGTACCGCCCTGTTCACCGACCCTCTCCCGCTGCACGACGGGGCGCGCCGCTACTACCGCTCGGTGAAGCCGTAGCCGGGCCCTCAGCTGGCGGCGGACGGGTCGCTGCGGGGGACGCTGACGGTCACCTTCAGGCCGTGCGGTTCGTTCCTCCCGTACGCGATCGTGCCGCCGCCCGCCGCGAGCAGGGCCCGCGAGATGGACAGGCCGAGGCCCGAGCCCTTCACGTTCTGGTGGCGGTTGCTGCGCCAGAAGCGGTCGCCGACGCGGGCGAGTTCGTCGTCGGTGAGGCCGGGGCCGGCGTCGGTGACCACGACGGTCGTCGTGCCGTTGCTGGAGGAGACCGCCACGTGGACCGGGCCTCCTTCGGGGGTGAACTTCAGGGCGTTGTCGATCACCGCGTCCAGCGCGCTGGAGAGGGCGACCGGGTCGGCCCAGCCGGTGGTCGCCGGGCAGTCGCCCGTCAGCCGCACCCCCCGTTCGTCGGCGAGCGGCCGCCAGGAGGCGACCCGCTCGGCCGCCAGCTCACCGATGTCGGTCAGGCTCAGGTCGGCCGCGGCGTGCTCGGCGAGTGCCAGGTCGAGGAGGTCGTCGAGGACCTGGGCCAGGCGCTTGCCCTCGGTGCGGACCGAGGCGATCTCCTCGTTGCCCTCGGGCAGTTCCAGGGCGAGGAGTTCGATGCGCAGGAGCAGGGCGGAGAGGGGGTTGCGCAGTTGGTGCGAGGCGTCGGCCACGAAAGCGCGCTGCTGTTCGAGGACGTCCTCTACGTTGTCGGCCATCTCGTTGAACGACCGGGCCAGGCGCCTCAGTTCCGGCGGCCCGCCCGCGGCGGCGACGCGTGATTTGAGGCGCCCCGTCGCGATGTCGTGCGTGGTGGCGTCCAGGACCCGTACCGGTCGCAGGATCCAGCCGGTGAGCCGCAGGGCGGCGCCGACCGCCAGGAGCATGGCGGCCGATTCACCGGCGGCGATGAGCAGCCAGCCGTGCAGCGTCTTCGAACGCATGCGCCCGGTCGGCGAGTCGGTGACGACGACGGCGATGACGTCCCCGTCCTTGATCACCGGGGAGGCGACGGCGAGGCGGCCCCGCTGCCACGGCCACACCTGCTCGGGGTCGTGGCTGCCACGGGAGCGCAGGGCTTCTTGGAAGGCCTCTCGGACGTCTCCCTTGGCGGGCAGGTGCCAGCCGGCGGGGGCGTTCGCCATGGGGCCGTCGTCGCGGTAGAAGACGCCCGCCCTGATGCCGTAGACCTCGTAGTAGTCGTCGAGTTCGTTCTGCAGCGTCTCGCGCCGCTCGTCCATGGCGCCGCCCTGCACCAGGGAGCCCGTCGGGCGCTTGGTGACGAACTGGGCGAGGGAGGCGAAGCGCGCGGTGTCGTCGATCCGGTCGACGACCACCTTCTGCTGCTGCGCGGCCGCGACGCTGACGGCCAGCGGGAATCCGAGCGCGAGCAGCACGCCAGCCATCAGGACGATCAGCAGCGGGAGGAGGCGAGAGCGCACCTGTCCTCGCTCTTGCTACGTGGCCGGGGCGACGAGGCGGTAGCCGACGCCTCGTACCGTCTCGATGAGGGCCGGCATGTGCAGCTTGGAGCGCAGGGACGCCACGTGCACCTCCAGCGTGCGTCCCGTCCCCTCCCAACTCGTCCGCCACACTTCGCTGATGATCTGTTCGCGGCGGAACACCACTCCGGGGCGCTGGGCGAGGAGCGCGAGCAGGTCGAACTCCTTGCGGGTCAGTTGGACGATCGAACCGTCCACGCTGACCTGCCGGGTGGGCAGTTCGATGTGGACGGGACCGAGTCGCAGCTCGCTGCCGCCCGAAGCCTCCGCGCCGGCGGGGGTGGGGCGCCGGATGACCGCGTGGATGCGGGCGATGAGTTCTCCGGTGTCGTACGGCTTCACTACGTAGTCGTCGGCTCCGAGGTTGAGGCCGTGTATCCGGGAACGTACGTCCGAACGGGCCGTCACCATGATCACCGGTGTCGAGCCGCGCTTGCGGATCTTTCCGCAGACCTCGTAGCCGTCCTGGTCGGGCAGGCCCAGGTCGAGGAGCACCACTCCGAAGGGCGCCGTTTCCGCGGGGAGTAGGGCCTGTAGTGCCTCCTCGCCGCTCCGGGCGTGGACGACATCGAAGCCGTGCCTGGCCAGGATCGCGGACAGGGCGGCGGCCACATGGTCGTCGTCCTCGACGAGAAGCAGTCTCATCCGGGCCCCCTCCAGTTCATCCGTCGTTCCCTCGTGGCCGGTAGGCGCATGGCCGCGCATGCGCACAAGGCATCCACTCCGATGGATAAGGACCACGTCAAGAGGGCACGGGTCACGGACACGTTCCGTTATCCAGCCGGTACGCACACCGGGGACCCTCTTCACACGGTGTGTCCGGTTGCGGCCGGATCGTTATGCTCAATTTCCCCTCAGATGTAATGACGCTGGTCGCACTGGGTTATTACTGTCCTCCCAACCGAGGAGGATGGAGCAACAAGCCGTGACCGAAGTATCGGTGACCAAGGACGCCATACCGCCCGGGGCGGACGACCTGGTCGTGCTGAAGAACGTCAACAAGCACTTCGGCGCTCTGCACGTCCTCCAGGACATCGACCTGACCATCGCCCGCGGCGAGGTCGTCGTGGTGATCGGCCCCTCCGGGTCGGGCAAGTCGACCCTGTGCCGTGCCGTCAACCGCCTGGAGACGATCGACTCGGGAGACATCTCGATCGACGGCAAGCCGCTGCCCCAGGAGGGCAAGGAACTGGCCCGTCTCCGCGCCGACGTGGGCATGGTCTTCCAGTCCTTCAACCTTTTCGCGCACAAGACCGTGCTCGAGAACGTGACGCTGGGCCAGATCAAGGTGCGCAAGACCGGCAAGGCGGAGGCCGAGAAGAAGGCCCGCGCCCTGCTGGACCGCGTGGGCGTCGCCTCGCAGGCGGACAAGTACCCCGCGCAGCTCTCCGGCGGCCAGCAGCAACGCGTCGCCATCGCACGGGCGCTGGCGATGGACCCCAAGGTGATGCTCTTCGACGAGCCCACGTCGGCGCTCGACCCGGAGATGATCAACGAGGTCCTCGAGGTGATGCAGCAGCTCGCCCGCGACGGGATGACGATGGTCGTCGTCACCCACGAGATGGGCTTCGCCCGGTCCGCGGCGAACCGCGTCGTCTTCATGGCGGACGGCCGGATCGTCGAGGAAGCCACGCCGGACCAGTTCTTCAGCAACCCGCGCAGCGACCGGGCCAAGGACTTCCTGTCGAAGATCCTTAAACACTGAGGCTTCCACACCGTCTCAACTCCAGTCGAAACAGAGGATGTTCACCATGAAGTTCCGTAAGTCCGTCGCCGTGGCCGCGGCCGTCGCCGCGCTCTCGCTGACCGCCACCGCCTGCGGCGGCAAGGAGGGCTCCGCCGGCGACAAGCCGGAGGGCCCGGACAGCAAGGACACCAAGGCGCTCAGCTACACGGTCAAGAAGGACGCGTCGGTCGACTCGTCCGTCTTCAAGGCGGCCAAGAAGCGCGGCAAGCTGATCATCGGCGCCAAGGCCGACCAGCCTTACCTGGGCTTCCAGGACCAGTCGACCAAGGAGTACTCCGGGTTCGACATCGAGATCGCCAAGATGATCGCGGCGGACCTCGGCTTCTCGCCCAAGCAGATCGAGTGGAAGACGGTCGACTCCGGCGCCCGCGAGACCGCCGTCTCCAAGGGCGACGTCGACTTCATGATCGGTACGTACACGATCAACGACGAGCGCAAGAAGCAGATCGACTTCGCCGGGCCGTACTACCACGCCGGTGCCTCCCTGCTGGTCCGCGAGGACGAGAAGGACATCAAGGGCCCGGAGACCGTCCGCGGCAAGAAGGTCTGCTCCATCGTCGGCTCCACGCCGCTGCAGAACATCAAGAAGCCGAAGTACGGCGCCAAGGTGACCGAGCTGTCCAAGTACTCCGAGTGCGTGGCGCAGATGCTCAACAACCAGGTCGACGCCGTCACCACCGACGACGCCATCCTGATGGGCTACGCGGCGCAGAACCCGAAGAAGCTCAAGGTCGTCGGCAAGCCCTTCTCCGAGGAGCCCTACGGCGTCGGCCTCAAGAAGGGCGACAAGGCGCTGCAGAAGGCCGTCGCGGACGCCATCAAGGCGCACCAGGAGAACGGCGACTACAAGAAGGCGTTCGACGCCACCATCGGCAAGTCCGGCTCCGAGTACAAGGACCCGCCGGCCTTCACCGACCCCAAGTAGGACCCCGCGCCCCGCTTCGTACGGCCGACAGACACGTCCGTACGGGGCGGGGCGTCTTGTGAGCCCGTCGCCGCCCGACCGCCCTCTCGCGGAGAATTCATGAACGTACTGACCGACAACCTGTCGCTGTTCCGCGAGGGGTTCATCGGCACCGTGGAGCTGACCGTGGTCAGCGGGATCATCGCCTTGGTGCTCGGCGTGATCATCGCCGCTTTCCGGGTCTCGCCGGTGCCGCCACTGCGCGTCTTCGGCACCGTGTGGGTGAACGTCCTGCGGAACACCCCGCTGACCCTGCTGTTCCTTGTGGCCTTCTTCATCCTCCCGAAGATCCTGTTCCCGGACATGGACTCCTTCGTGCTCGGCGTCGTGGCGCTGGGCTTCTACACGTCGTCCTTCATAGCCGAGGCCCTGCGCTCGGGCATCAACACCGTGCCGATGGGCCAGGCCGAGGCGGCCCGCGCGATCGGCATGAGCTTCACGCAGGTGATGCGGGTTGTGGTGCTCCCCCAGGCCACCCGCGCGGTGGTCGCCCCGATGGGGTCGATCTTCATCGCGCTGACGAAGAACTCCGCGATCGCGGGCAGCTTCGACAACGTCGACCTGTTCAACGTCGCCAAGACCCTCAGCAACGACGGTTACGACATCGCCATGATCTTCCTCTGGATCACGGTCGCGTACCTGATCATCACGTACGCCATCAACGGCGCCTTCCGGCTGCTGGAGCACCGTATGGAGGTCGCCCGATGAGCGCCAGTGTCCTCTTCGACGCCCCCGGTCCCAAGGCCAGGATCCGCAACCGGATCTACTCGGTCGTCGGCACCGCGGCCGTGCTCGGCCTGCTCGTCTGGGTCGTTCTGCGGCTCAACGAGAAGGGTGAGTTCGAAGGTGCCCTGTGGGACATCTTCAACTACTCCGGCATCCGCGAGAACATCTTCGAAGCGCTCATCGCGACCCTGAAGGCCTTCGCGCTCGCCGCTGTCCTCTCGCTGGTCTTCGCGGTCGTGCTCTGTGTCGGCAGGCTCTCCGACCACCGAGTGGTGCGCTGGGCCTCTGTGATCTTCATCGACCTCTTCCGGTCGATCCCGCTGTTGATCACGATCTTCGCCCTGTGGGTCGGCGTCGTCGGCGACATGACGCCGTTCTGGGCGCTGGTCCTCGGCCTGGCGATCTACAACGGCTGCGTCCAGGCCGAGGTCCTGCGCGCGGGCGTCAACGCCGTGCCGAAGGGCCAGCGGGAGGCCGCCTACGCCCTGGGCATGAGCAAGACCCAGGTGACGGGCGGCATCCTTTTCCCGCAGGCCGTGCGCTCCATGCTGCCGACGATCATCAGCCAGCTCGTGGTGACGCTCAAGGACACCTCGCTCGGCTACATCATCCTCTACCCCGAGCTGCTGTACTCGGCGCGCCTGATCGCCAACAACACGCCGGTGAACGGCACGTATCCGTTCGTCCAGACGGTCGTCGTCGTCGGTGCCATCTACATCGCGCTCTGCATGGCGCTCTCCTCGCTCGCCACCTGGATCGAGAAGCGCGGGCGCCGCGCCAAGACCGGCATCGTGGTGGCCGCCGCCGCGGAGCCCGCCGAGGCGCCGGGCGTGCTGGACGCGGCCACGCCGTTCGGTCCGACGGTCGCCGCGGAGCCTGCGAAGCCCGCGGGCCCCGGCCGGCCCGAGGATGGTCCGGAGCGCCCGGACTCCGGCCCCAGCGGCTCGGTTGGAAAATCCGACTGACAAACCGTCGGCATAGAGGTGACATAGGAGTGTGGGGGGCGGCCGGGGTGCCGCCCCCCACATGTGTTTCCCTGGACCCGGCTCCCCCTGGCGTCACCCCGCTCCGCTCCTACTTCCTGGTGAACGCCACTGCCATCGTCACTTGACGCAAGCACCGGCAATGGGTTGCATACGTTCTGTGATCGTGCACCGGGCTCCAACTGCCAGTTCCTGTAGGTACGTCCAGCGCTTCCGGGCAGCCCGGACCCACGGATCCCGACGCGCCGGAGGGTGTGCGCCGTGGACCCGGTGATCGTCGTCGGCGCGGGCCCCGTCGGCCTCGCGCTCGCCCTCGCGCTCGCCCGTCACTCGGTGCCCACGGTCGTACTCGACGAAGGGCCGGGCAAGGACGAGCAGCGCCCCGCGCGGACGGTCGTGCTCCGCGAGGACACCGCGGCCTTCGTGGAACGGCTCGCGGGGCGCTCGTTCGGTGACCGGGAATCAGGAGCCCGCTGGACCAGTTGGCGGTCCCTGCGGCGCAAGCAGGTGATGCGGGAGCTCTCCTTCGGGGAGCCCTCCTACGGGGATGCCCCTTACGACGACGATCTCCCCGCCCCGCTGCACCTTCCCCAGCACGTGCTGACCGGCTCTCTGCGCGAGGCCATCGCCGGCGAACGGCTCGTCAAGGTCGCGGTGGAGAGCAAGCTCGACTCCCTGGAGCAGGACGCCTCCGGGCTGACCGCCCACACGCGCGGGCCGAAGGACACCTGGTGGCGGGGGAGCTATCTGGTGGGCTGCGACGGGTCGCGTTCGACGGTGCGCAAACTGCTCGACATCCGCTTCCCGGGGCGTACGGCCGTCGAGCGACACGCCGTGGCCGCGCTGCGCACGGAACTTCCCTGGCCCGGTGAGGCGTTGTTGCACCGGATGCCTCCGTGGCGCGGCGGAGGCGCCGAGGTGACGGGCCGTCCGCTCGCCGGCGGGGTGTGGCGGCTCGACTGGCTGCTTCCGCCGCGCGGCGAGCTGGTGACGCCCGACGCCCTCGTCCTGCGGATCCGGGAGACGCTGGCGGGCTGGTGCGGGGGCGCCACACCGCCGTACGAACTGCTCGACACGGGCGTGCACACCGTCCACCACCGCCTCGCCCGCCGGTGGCGGGTCGGCCGTGCCTTCCTCGCCGGGGACGCGGCGCATCTGCTCGGCGCGCTCGGCACCCAGGGGCTCGACGAGGGGCTGCGGGACGCGGACAACCTCGCGTGGAAGCTGGCGCTCTCCTGGCACCACGGGCACCGCGATCCACTGCTCGACAGCTACCAGGCCGAGCGGCGGGCCGGGGTGGCCGCGCGCCTGCGCGCCGCCGACCAGTCGCTGCCCGTGCTGCGCGGCGGCAAGGGCCTGCGTGCGTACGTGCCGGGGAGCGCGCGCGGGCACGACGCGCTGCTCACGGACGGCCATGTGGGGCGCGGCCTGCTCGGCGCGCCCTCGTCCTACGCGCACTCGCCCCTCGCGCCCGCGCCGTCCCAGTCGGAGACCGCGGTGGGCACGGAGCCGGGCGGGCCCGTCGCCGACGTACGGGTGACCGCGCCCGACGGGGCCTTCGTCCAGCTGCGGGAGCGGCTCGGGCTCGGCCATCTCCTCGTCGTCCTGGTCGCGCCGGGCACCGGGGTGTGGGAGCGGCGGCACTGGATGACGGCAGGGATCATGCCGCGGCTCGCCGCCGCCGTCACCGCCTTGCCGCACCCCGCCGAGCTGCTCGTCGCGGAGAGCTACCCCGGGGCGCCCGCGCACTGCGTCCTGCTCATCCGCCCCGACGGGCACCTGGTCACCGCACTCGCCGGAGTACGCCCGGCCGAGCTGTACGCGGCGGCCGAGGCGGCGGTCGGGGGCGGGGCGGCGCCGGAG
>NZ_WMBF01000360.1:0-6531 GCF_019400875.1 Streptomyces anatolicus
CCCAGGACCAGGAGGTCGTCGGGGCGGGTGGCCAGCTCGCCGAGAGCCGTGGCAGGGCGCGCCCGGATCACGTGGCGTTCGGAGTCGACGCCGGGCGGCGCGCCGCCGAAGACCTCGTCGAAGGCGCGGTCGAGGCGGGCCTGCGCCTCCGCCTGCCAGTGCCTGGCCCACTCCCTGTCGGGGTGGCGCAGGTACAGCTTCTCGCCCTCCGGCGGCTCCCAGGCGATCACCGCGACCAGCACACGGCGGCTGGCCCGCGCCTCCTGCGCCGCCACCCGCAGCGCCGCGAGGCTCGCGAGCGAGCCGCTCACCCCGACGATCACCCGTCCGCGTCCGTGTCCGCGTCCGCGTCCGCCGACGGTTCCTCTTCCGCTCTCCGTCCCTGCCACCGGTGTCCCCTTCCCAGGCCAAAACAGGCTGACTGAAGCCCGCTGAAACGGAGTCTGTACGCTGATTGGCCCGGAGAGCAGGGCCAATCACAGGGAGTTGGCATGGCAGAGGCATGGGCCGTCCACAGCGTGGACAGAAGACTGGGCAGCCGTCAGCTGGCCGGGCTGCTGACCGGCACCGCGGGCGAGCGCCCCGGCTACCGCGCACTCGCCCACGCCGTCCGCACCCTGCTGCTCGACGGCCGCATCCCCCTGCACACCCGCCTGCCCGCCGAGCGCGAACTGGCCACCGCCCTCTCGGTGAGCCGGGCCACCGTCACGGCGGCGTACGACGTCCTGCGCGAGGGCGGTTACGCGCGCAGCCGCCGCGGCGCGGGCACCTGGACCGAGCTGCCGGAGGGCCGGCGGCCGTCCAGCGTGGCCGCGTTCCCGGCGGGCGACGACGTGCTCGACCTGGCGGTGGCGGCGCCCGGCGCCCCGGAGGCGGAGCTGGCCGCCGCGCTCGCCGGAGCGTCCGCGCTGCTCACCGAGCACGCGCCGACACCGGGCTACCACCCTTACGGCATACCGGAGTTGAGAGCGGCCGTCGCCGAGCGTTTCACGCGGCGCGGCCTGCCCACGCTCCCCGACCAGATCCTGATCACCACCGGCGCCCAGCACGCGCTGTCCCTGACCCTGGCGCTCCTGGGCAGGCCGGGCGACCGGGTCCTGGTGGAGAACCCCTCGTACCCCAACGCCCTGGACGCGATCCGCGGCGCGGGCCTGCGCGCACTGCCCGTGCCGGTCACGGACGACGGCTGGGACTGCGGGCTCGTGGAGTCGTCACTGCGGCAGGCGGCACCCCGCATCGCCTATCTCGTACCGGATTTCCAGAATCCGACCGGCAGTCTGATGCCACGCGAGCAGCGCGTGCACATCCTGGAGACGGCCCGCGCCACCGGCACCTGGCTGCTGATCGACGAGACGATCGCGGACATCGCGCTCGACGGGCCGCCGCCCGCGCCGTTCGCCCCGCTCGCGCCACACGGGGCGGGCGAACAGGTCGTCACCGTGGGGTCGTTGAGCAAGTCGCACTGGGGCGGGCTGCGCATCGGCTGGGTGCGGGCGGGGTCGAGGCTGATCACCGAGCTGGCGATGGCGCGGGTGCCGGTCGACATGTCGACGCCGGTCATCGAGCAGCTGGTGGCGCTCCATCTGCTGCGGGGCATGGACGAGGTGCTGCGCGAGCGGCTGCCGAGGCTGCGGGCGCAGCGGGATGCCCTCGCGGCGTCACTCGCCCGCCATCTGCCGGAGTGGCGCTGGCGGTTGCCGCCGGGCGGGCTCTCGCTCTGGGTGGACCTGGGGCGGCCCGTCGCGTCCTCGCTGGCCCGCGCGGCGCTCGCGCACGGCGTACGGATCGAGGGCGGCGCCCGCTTCGGCGCGGACCCGGGGACGCATGAGCACCGGCTCCGCGTGCCGTACACGCTGCCGCCGGAACTGTCGGAACAGGTGGCGGTCCGCCTCGCGGCGGCGTCGGCGGGTGACCTGCGCCCCACGAGCGACGACATGGGCCGCCGCCCCTGGGTGGCGTAAAACAACTCCCTGGGCCGCCGGACCGGCGAAGGCCCCTCAGCGCCTCCCGGGCTCCCCGAACGTCTCCACCGCGCCCCGCAGCCCCGCGAGTCCCGGCGCCAGCGCGCTGACCGAGCCGATCGCGCCCGCGACGAGCAGCAGGGAGCGGCGCAGCCGGGGGATCTCGGGGGTGCCGTCGGACGCCATCGCCGCGAGGGCGGCGAGTTCCTCCTCGGCGATGCCACGGTCGGCGAACTCGACCGGATGCGCGGCCAGTTCACGGCGCAGCCGGGCCACGGCGGTGCGCAGTCGCGCCACCCGCGGATCCTCGTCGCCGCCCGTCACTCGCCTCTGCTCCACGCTCCGCAACACGGTTCTCCCCCCGCGCACGCCTCGGTGCGCCCGTTCCTGTGCGTCCGCCGCGACTTCCCGTGCGTCCGCCGCGACTTCTCGTGCGTCTCACGACCCCGCGTGGTGCTGGTCAGGCACCGGGGGTCGCGGATCAGTAAACCGCTCCCGACACGGGACGCGCCACTTTCCGGCCTTGATCGCGGCTGGAACACGGCGGCCCGATCGGGTGTATCCAGGAGTCATGACGACAGAACCGATCTACGCGCGCCCCGGCGAGGGGAACGAGGTCGCCGGGCTGCTCCTGGCGGCGGGCGGCGGGCGGCGCCTCGGCGGCCGGCCGAAGGCGCTCCTGGAGCACCGGGGCCGCCCCCTGGTGGAGCACGCGGTGCGGGTGCTGCGCGATGCCGGGTGCGCACAGGTGCACGTGGTGCTCGGCGCCTCCTCCGACGCCGTACGCGCGCGTGCCTCGCTCCGCGATTGCGTCCTTGTCGACAACCCGGACTGGGAGGAGGGCATGGGTTCCTCGCTCAGGGTCGGGCTCGCCTCGCTCGGCGGCACGGGCGCGGGCGCCGCGCTGGTCTCGCTCGTCGACCAGCCGGGCATCGGTGTGGCGGCGACGGCGCGCGTCCGAGCCGCCTACCGGTCGCCGTCGACGCTCGCGGCGGCCGCGTACGAGGGGCAGCGCGGCCACCCGGTCCTGTTCGGCCGCGACCACTGGGCGGGGATAGGGACGACTGCGACCGGTGACCGGGGGGCACGCGATTATCTGCGGGCGCACGCCGACGCGGTCACGCTGATCGAGTGCGGCGAGGTGGCCGACGCGTACGACATCGATACCGCCGAGGACTTGATCCACCTGGAGTGATCGGCATGATCCACCTGGAGTGACCGGCGTGGCACTCAGCGACACGTTCTGTCGACGAGAAGAATCTCGACATCAACAAACCATTGAACTTCCACTATGAGGAAACTAGTATCCACTGACCAGAAGGCCCGTTACCTCGGACGGGGCCCCGCAGCCGTACCCCGGCTCCTGTGGCACTCAGTGTCACCGCGTCTGCCCGGCGGCTCGCCCGGCACCGTCCGTGCAGCTCTCTGAAGGAAGTGACAGCTCATGTCCGCACTAGCGCCGTCGCCGCTGGCCATCGTCGACGCAGAGCCCCTGCCCCGGCAGGAAGAGGTGCTCACCGACGCGGCCCTCGCCTTTGTGGCCGAGCTGCACCGGCTGTTCACGCCCCGGCGTGACGAGCTGCTCGCCCGGCGCGCCGAGCGCCGCGCCGAGATCGCCGCCACCTCCACGCTCGACTTCCTGCCGGAGACCGCCGCGGTCCGCGCGGACGACTCCTGGAAGGTCGCCGAGGCCCCGGCCGCGCTGAACGACCGGCGCGTGGAGATCACGGGCCCCACGGACCGCAAGATGACCATCAACGCCCTGAACTCGGGCGCCAGGGTCTGGCTCGCCGACTTCGAGGACGCCTCCGCGCCCACCTGGGAGAACGTGGTCCTCGGCCAGCTCAACCTCACCGACGCCTATGAGCGCCGCATCGACTTCACCGACGAGCGCACCGGCAAGTCGTACGCCCTCAAGGACGCCGCCGAGCTGGCCACGGTCGTCATGCGCCCGCGCGGCTGGCACCTGGACGAGCGCCACCTCCAGGTCGAGGGCCGCCCGGTCCCCGGCGCGCTCGTCGACTTCGGCCTGTACTTCTTCCACAACGCCAAGCGCCTCATCGAGCTGGGCAAGGGCCCGTACTTCTACCTCCCGAAGACGGAGTCGTATCTGGAGGCGCGCCTGTGGAACGACATCTTCGTCTTCGCGCAGGACCACCTCGGCATCCCGCAGGGCACGGTCCGCGCGACCGTCCTGATCGAGACGATCACCGCCGCGTACCAGATGGAGGAGATCCTCTACGAGCTGCGCGACCACGCCTCCGGCCTGAACGCGGGCCGCTGGGACTACCTCTTCTCCATCGTCAAGAACTTCCGTGACGGCGGCGAGAAGTTCGTCCTGCCGGACCGCAACGCGGTGACCATGACCGCGCCCTTCATGCGGGCGTACACCGAACTCCTCGTCCGCACCTGCCACAAGCGCGGCGCGCACGCGATCGGCGGCATGGCGGCGTTCATCCCGTCCCGCAAGGACGCGGAGGTCAACAAGGTCGCGTTCGAGAAGGTCAAGAACGACAAGGACCGCGAGGCGGCCGACGGCTTCGACGGCTCGTGGGTGGCGCACCCGGACCTGGTGCCGATCGCCATGAAGTCCTTCGACGCGGTGCTCGGCGACAAGCCGAACCAGAAGGACCGCCTGCGCGAGGACGTGCACGTCTCGGCGGCGGACCTCATCGCCGTCGACTCCCTCGACGCGAAGCCCACGTACGACGGTCTGGTCAACGCCGTCCAGGTCGGCATCCGTTACATCGAGGCGTGGCTGCGGGGCCTTGGCGCCGTCGCCATCTTCAACCTCATGGAGGACGCCGCCACCGCGGAGATCTCGCGCTCGCAGATCTGGCAGTGGATCAACGCGGGCGTCGTCTTCGAGAACGGCGAGAGGGCGACGGCGGACCTGGCCCGCGAGGTGGCGGCCCGGGAACTGGACGCGATCCGCGCCGAGATCGGCGACGAGGCCTTCGCGGCCGGCAAGTGGCAGCAGGCCCACGACCTTCTCCTCCAGGTCTCCCTGGACGAGGACTACGCGGACTTCCTGACCCTCCCGGCCTACGAGCAGCTGCGCTGACTTCCGCGCATACGCCCACGACGAGCCCCTCGGCACCGCACAGCGCCGGGGGCTTCGTCATGAGCATCCCGTAAGGGGCGCGGGGCAAGGGGCGCGAGGAACTGCGCGACCAGCCACACCCGACCCACACTACTGGATGTGCCCCGACCAATCCCGCTCCGCCGAAGGCTTCCCATGCAGGTCGGGAACACGCTTCAGCCAGTCCGGGCGCCCCGCCTCCATGGCGGCCGCCCGCCGGGCATCGGAGGCGGCCAGCTCACCCCGGCTGGGAAAGCCCCTCGGCAGCCAAACCGCCGAGGACCGCACGCGGGCCAGCAGGAAGCCGACATAGGCCTCGCGCACCTCGGCGGGGGACGAGAAGCCAGGCTCGTCCGCCAGCCACGCCTCCGGCACGAGGGAGACGATCTCGCGGAGGGCCGACTCCGTGACGAGGGGCGCCAGTTCGGCGTCGGCGGCGGCCGTGTCGGGGCCGTAGCCGCCCAGGGCATGGTGGCGGAAGTCGTACACCTTGTCGGGTGCGGACGCGCCCCAGCGGTGGTGGAAGACAAGGGCCGCGCCGTGGTCGATGAGCCACAGCTTCGGCGGCCGCGTGCCGAACGTGGGCCACACCATGAGGTTCGAGCTGTGCACCGTGCGGTCGACGTTGGCCGTGAGGGCGTCGAGCCAGACGACCTTGCCGGCCTCCAGCGGGTCCACGTCGACGGCGTCCGGGGTGAAGTCCTTCGCTCCCGGCAGGAGGTCCATGCCGAGGTTGAGCCCCGCGCTGGAGCGCAGCAGGTCCTGGACCTCCTGGTGCGGCTCGTCGGCGCCGACCGCCGGGTCGAAGTGGACGAGCACCAACTCGGGGAAGCGCAGGCCGAGATGGCGTGCCAGCTCGCCGACGATGATCTCGGCGACCAGCGCCTTGCGGCCCTGGGCGGATCCGGTGAACTTCACGACGTACGTACCCAGATCGTCGGCCTCGACGACGCCGGGCACGGAGCCGCCGGTGCGCAGGGGCTCGATGTAGCGGGTCGCGGTGACCTCTCTCAACATTTCCCGGGTCACCCCTCTTGCTTCCGGCCTCTGGTCCTGCTTCCAGCCTCTGGCATGAAGTGTGCATAGTAACCGAGGGTGATCGCGGGTGGGGGGTGGCGCCCCCGTCCGCTTCTCGCGTTCGGGGGCGCCGGTGTTGTGCGTGGTCAGCGTCGGGGTGCGCGGTTACGTGCGCACCGGGCGCCTGCCGTCGTCCGGCCTGTCCACGTCATCCGAGAGCGGCGGCAGCTTCTCGATGAGGTCGAGCAGGGGCTCGTACTCACCGTAGGGGGAGAAGCCGTCGTCGCACCGCTGGTTCCTGGAGGCGGTGAGGATGCCCTGCGCCTCGGTGCCGGCCAGCGCGACGATGCTCCGCGTCCTCGCGACCGGGACGTCGGTGCACACCTTGCCGACGACAGTGTCGACGATCGCCACCGCGGGCTTCTCCTTGGTGCCGAGAGCCGGCTCCGGGGCCGACGGGTCCGAGCCCGA
>NZ_WMBF01000361.1:0-6527 GCF_019400875.1 Streptomyces anatolicus
GGTCGTTACGAAGTCGATCAGTTCCTCCACCCGCCCCAGCAGCGCCGGCTCCAGGTCCCGATAGCTCCGCACCGAGCCCAGGATCCGCTGCCACGCCGCCCCCGTGTTCGAGGGCCAGCCCAGCGCCCCGCACACCCCCGTCTTCCAGTCCTGCCCCCTCGGCACCCGCGGCCACGCCTCGATGCCGACCGAGGACGGCTTCACCGCCTCCCACACATCGATGTAGGGGTGGCCCACCACCAGCGCGTACTCACCCGTGACCCGCGCCGCGATGCGGGACTCCTTGGAGCCGGGGACCAAGTGGTCCACCAGGACGCCCAGGCGCGCGTCGGGGCCGGGGGAGAACTCCGCGACGATCGCGGGCAGATCGTCGATGCCCTCCAGGTACTCGACGACCACGCCCTCGATCCGCAGGTCGTCGCCCCACACCCGCTCCACCAGCTCCGCGTCGTGCCGCCCCTCCACATAGATGCGCCCCGCCCGGGCGACCCTGGCCCGCGCCCCGGGGACGGCCACCGAACCGGACGCGGTACGGGACGGACGACGTACGGGAGAAGCCCCCGCCGCCGAGGCCGGGCGGACTAGAGTGACCGCCTTGCCCTCCAGGAGAAACCCCCCGGGCTCCATCGGGAAGACGCGGTGCTTGCCGAAGCGGTCCTCCAGCGTCACCGTCGGCCCCTGCGCCGTCTTCTCGCAGCGGATCACCGCCCCGCAGAAACCGGTGCCCAGCTCCTCCACCACGAGGCCGGCGTCCGCCGCCACCTCCGGCACGGGCTTCGGCTTCTTCCAGGGCGGCGTGAGATCGGCGGAGTACTGGCGCATTTTGCCGACGATAGGAAGAAGCCGCGGGCCGCCCGTTACGACACGCCGAAACGGGCCGCCAGTGTGGCCCGCTGCGCACGGACAAAAGCCGCATCCACTACCGCACCGTGCCCCGGCACATACCGCGCGTCCTGACCGCCCAGCTCCAGGAGCCGGTCCAGCGCCGCCGGCCACCGCGCGGGCACCGCGTCCGCGCCCGCCTGCGGTTCGCCCGACTCCTCGACCAGGTCCCCGCAGAAGACGATCTCCGGTCCCTCCTCGCCGCCCGGCACCAGGACCACCAGGTCGTGGCCCGAGTGGCCGGGCCCTACGTTCGCGAGCAGCACCTGCACACCGCCGCCGAGGTCGAGCGTCCACTCGCCGGACACCAGGTGGCGCGGGTGCACGAGGAGGTCCGCCGCCTCCGCCGCGGCCTCCGGGGCCACCCCGTGCCGCACCGCGTCCGCCCGCAGCTCCTCGGCGCCCCTGGCGAACACCGTGTCGATGCCCACCGCGCCGTACACCTCCACGCCCGCGAAGGCCGCGGCCCCGAGCACATGGTCGAAGTGCGGGTGCGTCAACGCGAGATGCGTCACGCGGCGGCCCCCGCCGACGATCTCCCTGGCCCGCGTCCGCAGCACCGCGCCCTCCGCCAGACCCGACCCCGCGTCGATCATCAGCGCCGCCCCCTCGCCGACGACGAGCCCCGCCGTGCAGTCCCACCCCGGCAGGCGGCACCGCCCCACCCGCGGCGACAGCCGCTCCCATCCCGCCGCTTCCCATGCCGGCTCCACATCCATACGGTGACGCTAGCCCCTGCGGCACCTGACGACCTCTCGGCAGACCGAGCAGGATCCGGCCTTGCCGCGCCCGTACCCGACGGCCGTACACTGAGCCTTTGACAGGCTGGCACTCACCCGCGTTGAGTGCCAGGCAGGGGATCACCGCGACGGATGACGGCTGGAGGTGTGCGCGATGCTCAGTGAACGCAGGCTCGAAGTGCTGCGCGCCATCGTCCACGACTATGTCGGGACGGAGGAGCCGGTCGGCTCCAAGGCGCTCACCGAGCGGCACAGTCTCGGCGTCTCCCCGGCGACCGTGCGCAACGACATGGCGGCGCTGGAGGAGGAAGGGTTCATCGCCCAGCCCCACACCAGCGCGGGCCGCATCCCGACCGACAAGGGGTACCGCCTCTTCGTCGACAAGCTCGCGGGCGTCAAGCCGATGACCACGCCCGAGCGGCGGGCCATCCAGAACTTCCTCGACGGCGCCGTCGACCTCGACGACGTCGTGGGGCGGACGGTGCGGCTGCTCGCGCAGCTGACGCGGCAGGTCGCCGTGGTGCAGTACCCCTCGCTCACGCGCTCGACCGTGCGCCACGTGGAGCTGCTCTCGCTCGCTCCGGCGCGCCTGATGCTCGTACTGATCACCGATACGGGCCGGGTCGAGCAGCGCATGATCGACTGTCCGGCCCCCTTCGGCGAGACCTCGCTCGCCGATCTGCGGGCGCGCCTCAACAGCAGGGTCGCGGGCCACCGCTTCGCGGATGTGCCGCAGCTGGTGCAGGACCTGCCCGAGGCCTTCGAGACCGAGGACCGCGGCACGGTCGCGACGGTCCTCTCCACCCTCCTCGAAACTCTTGTCGAGGAGACCGAGGAGCGGCTGATGATCGGCGGAACCGCCAATCTCACCCGCTTCGGACATGACTTTCCCCTCACCATCCGTCCCGTGCTCGAAGCGCTGGAGGAGCAGGTCGTGCTCCTCAAGTTGCTGGGCGAGGCGACGGATTCGGGCATGACCGTACGGATCGGTCATGAGAACGCCCATGAGGGCCTCAGCTCCACCTCCGTGGTCTCGGTCGGCTACGGTTCGGGCAGCGAGGCAGTCGCGAAACTAGGCGTGGTCGGACCGACCCGCATGGACTATCCGGGAACGATGGGAGCAGTACGCGCAGTGGCACGTTACGTCGGACAGATCCTGGCGGAGTCGTAAGTGGCCACGGACTACTACGCCGTACTCGGCGTGCGCCGCGACGCTTCCCAGGACGAGATCAAGAAGGCCTTCCGGAGGCTGGCGCGTGAGCTTCACCCGGATGTGAATCCGGACCCGAAGACTCAGGAGCGCTTCAAGGAGATCAACGCCGCGTACGAGGTGTTGTCGGACCCGCAGAAGAAGCAGGTCTACGACCTCGGCGGCGACCCCCTGTCCCAGGCGGGCGGCGGCGGAGGCGCGGGCGGCTTCGGCGCCGGTGGCTTCGGCAACTTCTCCGACATCATGGACGCGTTCTTCGGGACGGCGTCGCAGCGCGGGCCGCGCTCGCGTACGCGCCGTGGCCAGGACGCCATGATCCGGCTGGAGATCGACCTCGACGAGGCCGCCTTCGGGACCACCAAGGACATCCAGGTCGACACCGCCGTGGTGTGTACGACCTGTAGCGGTGAGGGTGCCGCGCCGGGGACCTCGGCGCAGACGTGTGACATGTGCCGCGGTCGCGGTGAGGTGTCGCAGGTCACGCGGTCCTTCCTCGGCCAGGTCATGACCTCGCGGCCGTGCCCGCAGTGCCAGGGGTTCGGCACGGTCGTGCCGACGCCCTGTCCGGAGTGTGCCGGTGACGGCCGGATCCGTTCGCGGCGCACGCTGACCGTGAAGATCCCGGCCGGTGTCGACAACGGCACGCGGATCCAGCTCGCGGGCGAGGGCGAGGTCGGGCCCGGTGGCGGGCCCGCCGGTGACCTCTACGTCGAGATCCACGAGCTGCCGCACGACGTCTTCCAGCGCCGTGGGGACGACCTGCACTGCACGGTCACCATTCCGATGACGGCGGCGGCGCTCGGCACGAAGGTGCCGTTGAAGACGCTCGACGGCATGGAGGAGGTCGACATCCGGCCCGGCACGCAGTCCGGGCAGTCGATCCCGCTGCACGGGCGCGGCATCACGCATCTGCGGGGTGGCGGGCGAGGTGACCTCATCGTGCACGTCGAGGTCCTCACGCCCTCGAAGCTTGATGCCGAGCAGGAGCGGGTTTTGCGGGAGCTTGCGCAGCTGCGGGGTGAGGAGCGGCCTACGGGGCAGTTTCAGCCGGGGCAGCAGGGGCTTTTCTCTCGCCTCAAAGATGCGTTCAACGGGCGGTAGCGCCTAGAGCGGGTTCCTTCTGTGCCCCCGGGCGGGTCTTCCGTGCCGGGGGCGGCCTGTTTTTGTGTGCGGGTTGAGGTTTGGTTGCTCGCGCAGTTCCCCGCGCCCCTTACGGGGCGCTCGGCCCTTAGGGCGCGATTCGGTTGGGTGAGTGGGGCGTGGGACTATGCGGGTATGTCCTCCGCACTGACCGAGCTCTGCCGTTATCCGATCGTGCAGGCCCCCATGGCGGGCGGTGCCTCCTGTCCGCAGTTGGCCGCGGCCGTTTCCGAGGCCGGTGGGATGGGGTTCCTCGCCGCCGGGTACAAGACCGCCGACGGGATGTACCAGGAGGTCAAGCAGCTGCGCAGCCTGACCTCGCGGCCCTTCGGCGTCAATCTCTTCATGCCGCAGCCCGACACGGCGGACGCCGCCGCCGTCGACGTCTACCGCAGCCAGCTCGCCGGTGAGGCCACCTGGTACGAGACTTCGCTCGGCGACCCGGACAGCGGGCGCGACGACGGGTACGACGCCAAGCTGGCGATCCTGCTCGACGACCCGGTGCCGCTCGTCTCCTTCACCTTCGGCTGCCCGACCCGTGACGTCCTCGACTCCTTCGCGCGCGTCGGCACCCTCACCGTCGTCACCGTCACCACGCCCGAAGAGGCGCAGGCCGCCCAGTGGGCCGGCGCCGACGCCGTCTGCGTGCAGGGCGTCGAGGCGGGCGGCCACCAGGGCACCCACCGCGACAACCCCGAGGCCGACGGCGCCGGGATCGGACTGCTCTCCCTCCTCACGCAGATCCGCGAGACCGTCCAGGTCCCCCTCGTCGCGGCCGGCGGCCTGATGCACGGCGCGCAGATCGCCGCGGTGCTCGCGGCGGGCGCGGACGCCGCGCAGCTCGGCACGGCGTTCCTGGTCACCCCGGAGTCGGGCGCCAACGCCCTGCACAAGCAGGCCATGACCAATCCGATGTTCCTGCGCACCGAGCTGACCCGGGCCTTCTCCGGGCGGCCCGCGCGCGGCCTCGTCAACCGCTTCATGCGCGAGCACGGGCCGTACGCGCCCGCCGCCTACCCCGAGGTGCACCACCTCACCAGCGGCCTGCGCAAGGCCGCCGCGAAGGCCGGTGACGCGCAGGGCATGGCGCTCTGGGCGGGGCAGGGCCACCGGCTCGCCAGGGAGCTGCCCGCCGGGCAGCTCGTGGAGGTCCTCGCGGCCGAACTCGCCGAGGCGAAGGGCGTGTTGGCCTCCGAGGGGCAGGGCGGCGAGGCGTGACCGCCCCTGTTTTCGTCGTCGAGCACTTCGACGAGCACTTCGACGCGGGCGGCGCTGGACGTTACGTACTCGACGGGCCCGAAGGGCGCCACGCGGTCTCCGTGAAGCGGCTGCGCGCCGGTGAGGACGTCGTCCTGACCGACGGCGCCGGGCGGTGGGCGGAGTGCGTGGTCGTCGACACCGAGGGCAAGGACCGGCTCGTGGTGCGTGTGGACTCCGTGCGCGAGGAGCCCGAGCAGGAGCCCCGGATCACCGTCGTCCAGGCGCTGCCCAAGGGCGACCGGGGTGAACTGGCCGTCGAGACCATGACGGAGACCGGCGTCGACGCCGTCGTGCCGTGGACCGCCTCTCGGTGCATCACGCAGTGGAAGGGCGAGCGCGGCCTCAAGGCGCTCGCCAAGTGGCGGGCCACCGCGCGCGAGGCGGGCAAGCAGTCGCGCCGGGTGCGCTTCCCCGAGGTGGCCGACGCGGCCTCGACCAAGCAGGTCGCCGCCCTGCTCGCGGGCGCCGACTTCGCCGCCGTCCTGCACGAGGAGGGCAGCGAACCGCTGGCCACCGCCCCGCTCCCGTCGACCGGACACATCGTGCTGGTGGTCGGGCCCGAAGGGGGCGTCTCCCCGGACGAGTTGGCGGCGTTCGCCGAGGCCGGGGCGAAGCCCTACCGCCTCGGCCGCAGCGTGCTGCGCACCTCGACCGCGGGCACGGCCGCCACCGCGCTCCTCCTCGGCCGCACGGGCCGCTGGTCCTGACGCCCGCCGGGCGGCCGGGCGCCACCCGACAGATGGCCGCATGCGGTCTACCGCGCGGGCGTTCGGAGTGGCACTCTGCCGCCTATGGGGGCATTGAGACGGTTACAGCAGCGGAACGTGTGGCAGCGGCGCAAGCCGATCCTGTACGCCGTCGGGCTCGCCGGCGCCGCCACGCTCGGCGTCAGCGCGTGCGAGCCCGGAGGCGGTGACCTGAACACCTCGGCGGTCGCGCTCACCGTGGACGAGATGGGCACCAAGGCGCTGGAGCGGCAGCGCCTCGACGTGGCGTGGATCAGCTGTACGGCCCGCTACGAGGACCGCGTGACGCCCAAGAGCGGCTCTCCCACCCGCGAGGCCGTCGTCGAGGTGGACTGCCAGGGCGAGTCCGACAGCGACCAGGACATCACCATCAAGGGCAAGGTGCACGCGGTCGTCGACGGCAGATGCGTACGCGGCAACCTCACCGCGAAGGTCGACGGCAAGGAGTGGTTCCAGGTCGACGTCCTCGGCAACTGCGGGGCGGACGACGGCAACGACGACGGCGACGACGACGGTAATGGCAAGCCTTCGCCGCCGCCCTCCCCCGGC
>NZ_WMBF01000362.1:0-6500 GCF_019400875.1 Streptomyces anatolicus
GGACTGGCAGTGGGGGCAGCAGGGTCTGGGCGGGAAGCGGGGCTCTCCGCAGGTGGGTTCGGCGCAGGTCTGTATGCGGAGTTCGCCTCGGGCGGCGTACGTCCAGAAAGGGGTGCCGTCTTCGTCCATGGTGGGCGTGAGCAGGGGCTCGGCCGTTCTTTTCGCGTCTGCCATGTGGGGTTCCTTTGTGGGTGCGGGTTGGGTGTGGTTGCTCGCGCAGTTCCCCGCGCCCTGACGGGGCACTTCAAGCCGTGAGCAGCAGCGCTGATGTCGGGACGCCCTCGCCCGCTGTCACCAGGCATGTCGACGCGT
This sequence comes from Streptomyces anatolicus, assembly GCF_019400875.1. Classification (NCBI taxonomy): domain Bacteria; kingdom Bacillati; phylum Actinomycetota; class Actinomycetes; order Kitasatosporales; family Streptomycetaceae; genus Streptomyces; species Streptomyces anatolicus. The sequence goes on from NZ_WMBF01000362.1 coordinate 313, forward strand.
TCGGGACCTGGGCCGTGGAGGTTCCCCGCAGTTGCTTCACGCCCTCGTTGATGAGGTTGAAGCCGTGGACGTAGGCCTCGCTGAGGCCGCCGCCGCCCGTGTTGATGGGCAGGCGGCCGCCGCTCTCCAGGGCGCCGCCCTCGGTGAACGCGCCGCCCTCGCCGCGGCCGCAGAAGCCGTAGCCCTCCAGGGAGAGCGGGATGAGCGGGGTGAACGCGTCGTAGATCTGCGCCACGTCCACGTCATCGGGGCCGAAGTCGGCCTGCTTCCACAGGTGGCGGGCCGCCGTCCAGGCCGGGCCGGAGAGCGGGTCGTCGTTCCAGTAATTGACCATGCCGTGGTGCTGGGAGGGCAGGCCCTGCGCGGCGGAGTGGACGTACACGGGCTTCGTACGACAGTCGCGGGCCCGCTCGGCGGAGACGACGACACACGCCAACGCCCCGTCCGTCTCGAGGCAGTTGTCGAAGAGGCAGAGCGGTTCGCTGATCCAGCGCGAGGTCATATACATGTCGCGGGTCAGCGGGCGCTCGTACATCATCGCGGCCGGGTTCTGGTTGGCGCGGTTGCGGCAGGCGAGGGCGACGTTGAAGAGGTGGTCGCGGGTGGTGCCGTACTCGTGCATGTGGCGGCGGGCGAGCATCGCGATCTCGTCGACCGGGCGGAGCAGCCCGAAGGGGCGCGTCCACTGGGCGGGCGTGGGGAGTTGGACGGCGGTGTTCTTCCAGGGGCGTGGCCCGCTGCCGCGCTTGCGGGAGCGCCAGGCGACGCCGACGCTCGCCTGGCCGGTGGCGATCGCGGAGGCGAGGTGCGCGACGGTGGCGCAGGAGCCGCCGCCGCCGTAGCCGACCTTGCTGAAGAAGGTGACGTCGCCCGCGCCGATGGCCTTGGCGACCTCGACCTCGTCGGTCTCCTCCATCGTGTACGAGGCGAAGGCGTCCACCTCGGAAGGCGCGATGCCCGCGTCGGCGAGCGCGGCGAGGATGGCGCGGCACGCCAACGCCTTCTCGCTGTCGGCGAGTTGCTTGGCGAAGGGGGTCTGGCCGATCCCGGCTATCGCCGTGGCGTCCTTGAGTGAGGGCATGGCGGCGGCACCTCCGCGAGACGAGGACTCGGCCGGCGTCCCAGCCGCTGACAGGGCGTCAGGCTACCGTTAATCTGACGGGCAGTCAGCTACCGGAGCGGGAGGGGCTTGGGATGCGCGGCGACCTGGGGCTTGCGATACGTGGCGACCTGCGGTGGGGCTCCATCCCGGGGCTGGTCCGGGCGGCCGCCGAGCGGTACGGCGACCGGGAGGCGGTCGTCGAGGGCCGCACCCGGGTCTCGTACGGCGAACTGGGCGGGCGGGTGGAGCGGGCCGCGGCCGCCTGTATGGCGAGCGGTGTGGAGCCGGGGGACCGTGTCGCCGTGTGGGCGCCGAACACCCTGGACTGGATCGTCTGCACGCTCGGCGCGGTCTCGGCGGGCGCGGTCCTCGTCCCCCTAAACACCCGCTTCAAGGGTGCCGAGGCCGCCGACGTCCTGGCCCGCAGCCGCGCGAGGCTCCTCTTCGTCACCGGCACCTTCCTCGGTACGTCGTACGTCGCCTCGCTGCGCCGCGCGGCGGCGGACGGCGCGGGGGCGGGGCCGCTGCCCGGCCTTCCCCACCTGGAACAGGTGGTCGTCCTCTCCGACGACGCGCCGGAGTCCTTCCGTACCTGGAAGGACTTCCTCGCGGGCGGCGAGGCGGTCGACGCGGAGGCCGTGCGCGTACGGGCGGAGTCGGTGGACGGCTCGGCGCCCTCGGACATCATCTTCACTTCCGGTACGACGGGCCGGCCCAAGGGCGCCGTGATCACCCACGCCCAGACGCTGCGCTGCTACGACGTGTGGAGCGAGCTGGCGGGCCTGCGCGAGGGTGACCGCTATCTGATCGTGAACCCCTTCTTCCACACCTTCGGCTACAAGGCCGGGATCATCGCCTGCCTGACGCGGGGTGCCACGATGATCCCGCAGCCGGTCTTCAACGTCGACACGGTCCTGGCGAACATCGCCGCGGAACGCGTCTCCGTCCTGCCGGGCCCGCCCACCCTGCACCAGTCCCTCCTCGACCACCCCTGCCGCGACCAGCACGATCTCTCCGCGCTGCGGCTCGTGGTGACGGGCGCGGCGGTCGTGCCGCTCCGCCTGGTCGAGCGGCTGCGCGGCGAGCTGCGGGTGGGCACGGTCCTCACCGCGTACGGCCTGTCGGAGGCGAGCGGCATCGTCACGATGTGCCGGCGCGGCGATCCGGCCGAGGTCATCGCGTCGACGTCGGGCCGGGCGATACCGGACACGGAGGTACGGGTGGTCTCCCCGGCGGGCGAGCCGCTGCCTCCTGGCCGCCCCGGCGAGATCCTGGTCCGCGGCCACCACGTGATGCGGGGCTACTTCGAGGACCCCGCGGAGACGGCCCGCGCGATCTCGGCGGACGGCTGGCTGCGGACCGGTGACGTAGGCGTCCTGGACGAGGGGGGCCGCCTGCGCATCACGGATCGGATCAAGGACATGTTCATCGTCGGCGGCTTCAACGCGTACCCCGCGGAGATCGAGCAGTTGCTCGGCCTCCACCCGGACGTGGCGGACGTGGCGGTGATCGGCGTACCCGACCCGAGGCTCGGCGAGGTCGGCAGGGCGTATGTGGTGCGGCGCCCGGGCTCGGTGGTGACGTCGGACGACCTGATCGCGTGGTCGCGGAGGGAGATGGCGAACTACAAGGTGCCGAGGGGGGTGGAGTTCGTGGCGGAGCTGCCGAGGAACGCGAGCGGGAAGGTGGTGAAGGGGGAGTTGCGGAGGGCCGCGCGGTGAGGGGTGCGGGTCCCGGTGGCGGATGTGCGGTCAGCGCCTCGCCGCTGGCGCCGGGGTCACCAGGCGTGCGCGCTCATAGAGAGTCCGGGCAGCTTGATTTTTCAGGTACGGGCGAATCCGAGCCTGCATGGTGGAAACGCTCTGATCGCACTGCCCCGACTGCACGTACGGATAGATATCAATGACCTTCGTCCACGTGGCGCACGCGCTTTCGAGGTGGCCGATCTCCAGTTGCCGCTCAGCCAGCATCGACAGATAGCGGATCCTGTTCCTCTTGAAGGAACTGTGGCGCAGCCTGTCGGACTCTTCCAGTTCCTTGACGGAACCGCTGATGTCGCCGAGTTCATAGCGGACCTGGCCCGCGTGATACGTGAGTGACGAGGGGTTGTACGAGCCGAACGTAGACGACTGCGACTCGGCCTTTTCCATCGCTACCTCGGCCTCTCGGATGTACATCAGCGCCTTGGTTCGTTCCCCGAGCTGCGCGGCGGCATGCGCCTGCTGACCGGCGAGGAACGCCCGCATCCGGGGGCCGGCCTGGGGCGAGGCGGAGGCGGCGGCGTCCGCGAGCCGCATCGCCGCCTTCCCGTGCCGTAGGTCGACGGCCTGGACGCTCATTCCGCGCAGCGTGGTGCAGTAGGTGAGATGGTCCTCCGAGGCCCCCGCCAGTTCCAGCGCCTTCAGGTAATACTGCTGCGCCAGACCGTGAATGCCTTCGTCCACGGCCATGTATCCGGTGAGGTAGCAGAGGTCGGAGGCCGCCGACATCATCGCCTTGCGGACCTCCTCCGTGGCGTCGGCACGAAGGTAGGGGGCGACCGTATTGACGAGGAACGCCGCCGCCAGCGGCCGAGCGTGCCGACCGCCGAATTGGTCGTCCAACTCGGACACGCGCTCCGTCATGGCGCTGACCATGTCGACTTCGGCCATCCCTATGCGCCGGGCCTTCCCGGCCTGAACCGCTTCCATGCGACCCACGACGTCGGGCCAGCCGGGGACGGTGAGCGCGACGGAGAACAGCCCGGCGCTCAGGACGCTTCGGCGTGACGGATCCATGTCCTGCCTCCCGAGGTCGATCAGCCCTTCCACGGTAGTCGGGTGGCTGTTCGACTCCTCTGGGGGCGCCGGGAATCCCGCCTCGGCATGCGTGACGGGTCGGAGCAGTCGCCGGGCGAGCGCTTCGAGGATCAGCGGCCGGGCGGTCTCCTTCGGCAGGTGGCCGCTCAACCACTGGTGCACTGAAGGCGGTTGGTACTTCAGGGGGCTCCCGCGTTCGGTCCCGATGCGGTTGACCTCCTGGGCGAACTGCCGCAGGGTCCACCCGCTTTCGCGGTACAGCCGCGCAAGTCCGGCATTCGGCTGTCGTGACGTCACTGGCCCCAACTCCCGCGCTCTGACCGCTTAACGCTCTTAACTCCTGCCGTTCTCCCCACAGTACCGCTGAGAGTGATCGCGCGGTTGCCTAGAGCGAGCAGTCGAGAACGCAGGGGAAGGGAATGGGAGCGTGAGCCCAGAGCCGGTACCGCCCTCCGTGGGCGCGCTGATGATGGATACGAGCCGTGGCCGCGTAGGGGAGTTCCGGGGGGTCGCCGGTCCGTACTGGTCGCTGCGCCCGCTCTCTGGTGGGACGGAATGGGAAGCGGAGCCCGAGCATGTGCGCCCCGCGGAACCCATAGAGCGGCTGAGCGCGCAGACCGCCCGAGCGAACGCCCGGAGCCGGGGAGATCTGCTGTGAACGCGCGGAGGCAAGCCCTGGTCCGCCTGGACGGGGAGCGTGCCGCGTGACGCGGGGTCCGTATGTCGCCCTCGTGTTCGCGGGTGATGAGGCGAGGGCCGTCTGCCTCGGCGGCTCGTTCGCCGCGACTCGCCGGCTCGTCCTTCGGTGGCTCCGCGCTCAGGCTCTCCGGTTCGCGGACGCCCTGGACCCGAGCCCGTGCGCCGACTGGCTGCCGTCCGAAGCCCTGCAACCGGTCAGGCACGGGGCGCCCGACGCTCCAGCGGAGCTGCGCGGTTGGGCGCGGGACGCCGAGTGCCAGGGCGACGCGCTACGACAGCTCGCGGCTGGGCGCGCATACGAGTTCCGCACCCGTGACGACGACTGTTGGTACGTGCTGACCGTCCACCCCGTGGTGGCCCCCGGCCCCCCTTTCCTCCGGGAGGACGGCCGCCCATGCCTCACAGACGTGCCGAGTACCGCTGCCGGGCTCAGCTCTCGGCCGCGATGAGGGCCGCCCGCTCCGCCTCGCCGCACTCCACGCAGAATTCGTTGCCCTCGGGGTCGGCGAGGACGACCCAGCCTCGGCCGTTGGGCCTGCGCTGGTCGTCGACCTGCTTCGCGCCGAGCGCGATGATCCGCTCGACCTCCTCGTCGCGGGTGCGGTCCTGCGGCTGGAGGTCGACGTGCAGGCGGTTCTTGACGGTCTTGGCGTCCGGCACGGTCACGAAGAGGAGGGTGATGCCCTCCGCCGTGACGAGGGCCTCGGGATCTCCGGGGAAGTCGTCGTCGGCGATCGAGCCACCGAGGACCTCGGCCCAGAAGGTGCCCTGGCGGTAGGCGTCGTGGGAGTCGAACGTGAGGTGGCGCACATGGGAGGTCATGGGCGGCACTATCCGCGCCGCGGGGTCGGGCTGTCCACGGAGTTTCGGGGCGGGGCGGCCTGACCTGGACGGGGCCCGGCCGCCTCAGTGGCCGGTGGGTGGCTCGATGCAACCGGTCTCCATGAAGCGGCCGTTGGCCTTGACCTCGTAGTTGGATTTCTGGACGAAAGCGGTCACGCAGGCGTCGTCCCCTACGTAGAGCCCGATCAGCGCGCCCTCGGGCGTGACGTCGTCGCCGTTCTCGTACCGCTGGTACATCTCCCGCACGTCCAGCTCCCCGCCGAGCAGTTCGCCCTTGCCGCTCGTCTCGCGGACCTCGTACCCGAGCTTGCCGGTGAGCGCGGTGCGCACGCTGTCCGGATCCCACTTCTTCTGCCGCCAGAGCCGCTTCAGGACGGGCTCGATCCGGGCGGCCTCGGCCTGCGCGGCCTTCTTGTCCGCGGAGGTCAGTTCGCCGGGGCGGCGGTGGGCGTTGTTCTCGCCGTGGTGGGGGGCGCCGTCGACTACTCCGGGTTCTACGTAGGGGGAGGGGCCGTCACTGGTCTCCGTGGGTGTGGTGGAGGTGCTGGCCTCCGTGGTGGCGGTACCTGTCGGCGTACGCGCGCCCGCGTCGGCGGTCGTTCGCCCGTGCTGGTCGCCGCAGCCGGCCAGGGGCAGGACGCAGAGGCCCATGAGGAGGGCGGAGGCGGTGGTGCGGGTCAGGCGGTACGGGGGAGTGGCCATGTGCATGACTCTTCCACGGAGGTCAGGGAAGCGGAGGCCCCGGG
>NZ_WMBF01000363.1:0-6496 GCF_019400875.1 Streptomyces anatolicus
CTGGATGAGCGGGTGGCTCTTACGGTTCGGTAGGCGGGCTCTGGCGGGGCGCCTCCGACGGTTCTTCGCTGCGGGTTCGTTGTGGCTGGTCGCGCAGTTCCCCGCGCCCCTTTGGGGCGCCTCCGCCGGTGCTTCGCTGCGGGTTCGTCGCGGCTGGGCGCGCAGTTCCTCGCGCCCCTTACGAGGCTCCGGGTTGTCACTCGACTGGGCTATGTCGGGGGGTGGCCCAGAGGCCCCTCGTCGCGGGGCGGGCCATGGTCGTAAGGGACGTATGAAACGGACCTACGCAGCCATGAGGGGTGGACGTACACGTGACCGACACCGCGGGCTCGGGTTCCGGGACGGAGGAGACTCCGGGTCCCGAGGCGACGTACGGACCCGGCGCGGGCGCCAGCCCCAGTGGGGCCGGGGCGGTGCGGCGCAGGCGGCGCTGGCTGCGGGGGATCGCCCTCGGGGTCGCCATGCTCGTGCTCGTCGCGGGCGGCGCCGGCTGGGTCGCGTACCGCAAGCTCAACGGCAACATCACCAAGGACACCGACGCCGCCGCCGAGCTGGCCCGCTTCGAGAAGGAGCGGCCGACGCCCCTCGTGCACGACGCCCAGAACATCCTGCTCATCGGCTCCGACACGCGCGCGGGCCCCGCCAACCGGAAGTACGGCAGGGACCCCGGCACCCAGCGCTCGGACACCACGATCCTGCTGCACCTGGCCGCCGACCGGCAGAGCGCGACCGCCGTCTCCATCCCCCGCGATCTGATGGTCGACATTCCCGGCTGCCGCAGGCCGGACGGATCACGGACGCGGGCCCAGTTCGCCCAGTTCAACTGGGCGTTCGAGTTCGGCGGCACGGCCTGCACGATCCGTACCGTCGAGAAGCTCACCAGGATCCGCGTCGACCACCACATGGTCGTCGACTTCGCCGGGTTCAAGGACATGGTCGACGCGGTGGACGGCGTGGAGGTGTGCCTGAAGGCGCCCATCGACGACGACGACGCCCACGTACGCCTCGCCCCCGGGCCCCGGACCCTCAACGGCGAACAGGCCCTCGGCTACGTACGCGCCCGCAAGAGCCTCGGCAACGGCAGCGACACCGAGCGGATGGACCGCCAGCAGGAGTTCCTCGGCGCGCTCGTCAACAAGGTGCAGAGCAATGACGTCCTGCTGAACCCGGCGAAGCTCTACCCCGTCCTGGACGCCGCGACCTCCTCGCTGACGACCGACCCGGCCCTGGCGAGCCTGCGCGGCCTGTACGAACTGGTGCGCGGCATGCGCAACATCCCCACGGAACGGGTGCAGTTCCTCACCGTCCCCCGGCAGTCGTACACCTACGACCCGAACCGCGACGAGCTGGTGGAACCCGCCGCCGAACAGCTCTTCACCCGTCTGCGCACCGACAGCCCGGTCCAGGTGATCCCCGAGAAGCCCGAGAAGCCGGCAGTGCGGCACGAGCAGGCGGACAGCGACGGGAAGCCCGACGACCCTTCCCATACGCCCTCACCCGCTCCGACATTCCGGGGCAACACCGCGGCCGAGGCCGCCTGCGAGTAAAGCGATCCTCAAGGGAAGGCCGCCTTCGACTAAGAAATAGGGCGGATTGCCCAGTTGTAGGGGAGTGGAATTTGTCACCGGCGTCGTCGGGCGCTGAACTGGGCGGATAGTGTGAGCGATCCGGTGCGCCGGGCCCTCTCGGCCGCGCACCGCTGGAACGACTGACCGAGCGCCTTCTTGAGGGGGTAAGGCGCCGCGTGGCCCCGACGGAGGACGCAAACAACCGTGGACGCGCAAGGCCGTGGGCGGGCTGAGAACATCGACCCCGCAGACCAGTGGGTACTCAACCCGGACACCGGTGACTACGAACTGCGACTGAGCCCCTCCGCAGGGCAAGGACAGTCGACGGTGCCAGGACCCCGCAGGGCCGACACCCCCCGCCGGGGAGGACGCGGCCGCCCCGCGCCGGGGCGCGACCGCGAGCGCCCGCGCCAGGGCGAGCGCGACGAGCGCCGCGAGGTGCCCGGGCAGCGCAGGCGCCGCGTCAAGGAGCCGGAGCCGTCCGGCAGCGGCAGGCGCAAGCAGCGGCCGAAGAAGTCCAAGGGCAAGAAGGTCCTGGTGTGGACCGGCGGCTCCCTGGCGTTCCTGCTGGTCACCGGCTGTGTCGGCGGCTATCTGTACTACCAGCACCTCAATGACAACATCACGTCGATCAACGACGACGGCGCGGGCACCGGCGGCTTCAGCAAGGACCGGGCCATCAACATCCTGGTGATCGGCACCGACAAGCGCAGCGGCGACGGCAACAAGGGCTACGGCGACGAGGGCAGCCTCGGCCACGCGGACACCACGATCCTGCTGCACGTCTCCAAGGACCGTACGAACGCGACCGCGTTGAGCATCCCGCGCGACATGATGACGGACATTCCGGACTGCCCGACCACCATGAAGGACGGCAGCAAGAAGACCATCCAGGGGTCGACGAACGTCCGCTTCAACGAAAGCCTCGGCCAGAACGACCGCACGCCGAGCTGCACGATGCGTACGGTCACGAAGATCACCGGGATAAAGCTCGACCACTTCATGGTGGCCGACTTCAACGCGGTCAAGACGCTCTCCAGCGCGGTCGGCGGTGTGGAGGTCTGCCTCGCCAAGGACATCGACGACCCCAAGTCCCATCTGAAGCTGCCCAAGGGCAAGCACACGATCGAGGGCGAGAAGGCGCTCGCGTTCGTGCGCACCCGGCACGCGGTGGGCAACGGCGGCGACTTGAGCCGCATCGCGCTCCAGCAGCAGTTCCTCAGCGCGCTGATGCGCAAGCTGAAGTCGAGCGACACCCTCACCAACCCGAAGAAGATGTTCTCCCTGGCGGAGGCCGGCACCAAGGCGCTCACCGTCGACTCCACCATCGGGGACATCATGAAACTCCGTGACCTCGGCATGGAGCTGGGCAAGCTCGACATGAAGAACCTGACCTTCGCCACGCTGCCGGTCAAGGACAACCCCGCCGAGAAGACCCCCGTCACGGTCGTGCCCGACCCGCCCAAGGCCGACCCGCTCTTCGCGATGCTCCGCGCCGACCAGTCGCTGACCGCGGTGAAGAAGAAGGAGAAGAAGGAGAAGGCCGCGGTGGCCGCCCGGCTGAAGGGCCCCAAGGCCGACCCCTCCGACGTGCGGGTCGACATCTACAACGGCAGTGGCAAGACCGGCGCCGCTCAGACAACTCTCACCTGGCTGCAGAACACTGAGGGTGTACTCAAGTCCAGCCAGCAGGGGAACGCGCCCTCGGTCATCAAGAAGACCACGCTGGAGTACGGACCGGCCCAGGCGGACCAGGCCCGACGGCTCGCCGAGATCATGGGCCTGCCCGCCTCCGCCCTGAAGCCGGGCAAGAGCGAGAAGAACGCACAGGGCCTCCCGGCCGTGAAGCTGACGCTCGGCGGTGACTTCGAGGGCGCGGGGGTGCCCATCGCCCCGCCGTCGAAGGCGCCGGACGGGGTCCAGAAGGTCGAAGCCGACAAGACTGTGTGCGCCAAGTGACCTGAAGCGGTCGTTTCGCGTCTAACAACGCGCCGAGGGCAGAAGCACCGAGGCGTCGCGGAGCGACCGCACTGCGGGAATGGGGCGGGGAGGGGCTGGGGATGAGGCAGAACAGCGTGCGTAAGGAGGGGGCGCGGCGGCGTGCCCCGCACGCAAGTGATCACGGCTGGGACGGCGGCCCGCACCAGGACGGCGCACCCCCCGGGGAGCCGTCGGGGCCGTCGGAGCCTTCGGCGGACGCCGCCACGCCCTCCGCGGCGCGCCCTCGCCGCCACCGGCGACGGCGCAAGTCGGGCGGCAACGGACGCCCGCCGCGCCGCAAGCGCCGCGTCCTGCGCTGGTCGGCGACGATCCTCTCGGTACTGATACTCGGCACGGCCGGCGCCGGATACCTGTACTACCAGCACCTCAACGGCAACCTGGAGACGGACGACCTGAACCTCGGCGAGCACCGGGCCCCCGAGCCCACGCCCAACGCCGCGGGACAGACGCCGCTCAACATCCTGCTCATCGGCTCCGACGCCCGGGACTCCAAGGAGAACCAGAAGCTCGGCGGCGCCAAGAACACTTTCGGCTCACCGCCGCTCGCGGACGTCCAGATGCTGCTGCACCTCTCGGCCGACCGCACCAACATGTCGGTGATCAGCATGCCGCGCGACACCCTGCTGCAGATCCCCAAGTGCACCGACCCGGACGACGGCAAGGTCTATCCGGAGACCGGCCCGCGGAACATGACCAACGAGTCCCTGGGCCGCGGCGGGCCCGGCTGCACGGTCGCCACCTGGGAGAAGCTCACCAACATCCACATCGACCACTTCATGATGGTTGACTTCGCGGGTGTGGTCTCCATGGCGGACGCCATCGGCGGCGTACCCGTCTGCGTGGACAAGAACATCCACTCGCGCGACAACCAGGGCCACGGCTCCGGTCTGAAGCTGAAGAAGGGCACCACGGAGGTCCAGGGCGAGCAGGCGCTCCAGTGGCTGCGCACCCGCTACGGCTTCGAGGGCGGCACCGACATCAGCCGCGCCAAGGCCCAGCACATGTACATGAACGCGCTGGTCCGCAAGCTCCGCGAGAACACCGGCCTTACCAGCCCCAACCAGCTGCGCAAGCTCGCCGAGGAGGCGACGAACGCGCTCAAGGTCGACGACGGCCTCGGCACCATCAAGAAGCTCTACGACCTCGGCAACGAGCTGAAGAAGGTTCCCCCGTCGCGTACGACGATGACGACGATGCCCTTCGAGTACGTCGGCGCCCGCGTCATCCCCAAGCCCGGCGACGCCGAGCAGCTCTTCCGGCTCGTGCGCGACGACATCCCGCTGGACGGGAAGGGCAGGAAGAAGCCGGCCAAGGAGAAGCTGTCGGACGATCCGGCGGCCGACGACGCCCAGATCGGCATCCAGGTCCAGAACGGCACCCGGACCGCCACCGAGCCCCCGGCGTCCGGCCGGGCGAACACGGTGGCGCAGCTCCTCACCGGCAAGGGCTTCACCAAGGCGACCCCGGACACGACGACCATCCTGACCGAGGACAGGACGGTCATCCGCTATCCCAGCGCCGAGCTGGAGGGCGACGCCCAGCGGGTCGCCAAGTCGCTGGGTCTGCCGCTCAGTTCGGTGAAGAAGTCGACGGACGTCTCCGGCGTCACGCTGGTCGTCGGCGCCGACTGGCGCGAGGGCGAGAAGCCGCCCAAGGCGCCTAAGAAGGACGACAGGACGCCGGAGTCGGCGGACGCGCTCAGCGGCTCCGACAAGAAGGCCTGCATGAAGGTGGACCCGGACTTCACCTGGTAGCCGCCCTCGCCGCGAGCCGTCAGGCCTCCTGGGTCTCCCCCAGGACGGCCGGGCGGCGCGAGGCGATGACCTTCCTGGCCAGCGAGCGCGGGCTGGTGAGGAAGCCCCAGCCCCACGACATGTGCATGGTCGCCAGCGCCACCGGGATCTGCAGGCGCGCCTTCAGCGGCAGGCCCTTGCCCGCGGGGACGGAGCCCGCGGTGATCGCCGCGAGGTAGCCGCCGGGGATCGCGAAGCCCCACGGCGTGAGCGCCGCGCCGACCACGAGGCCCGCCGCGATCGCGCAGAGCGCGGTCGGCGGCGCGAGGTAGCGGAGGTTGATGGAGCCCGCGTGGTAGCGCGCGACGACGTGCCGCCAGCGGCCGTAGTCCTTGTACTGCTTGGCCAGCGCCTTCACGCTCGGCCGCGGGCGGTAGGAGACGAGCAGGTCGGGCGAGAACCAGATCAGGCCGCCGGCCTCGCGGATGCGGAAGTTCAGCTCCCAGTCCTGGGCGCGGATGAACTCCTCGTTGTAACCGCCCTGCTGCTCGAGGGCCTCGCGGCGGAAGACGCCCAGATAGACCGTCTCGGCCTGCTGGGCCTCGCCGCCGGTGTGGAAGGCGGCGTTGCCCACGCCGATCTTCGACGTCATGGCGGCGGCGACCGCGTGCTCCCAGTCGTTCTGGCCCTCGGCGTGCATGATGCCGCCGACGTTCATCGCGCCGGTCTCCTCCAGGAGGCGGACGGCGGTCGTGATGTAGCCCGGTGAGAGCGCGGCGTGGCCGTCCACGCGCACCACGATCGGGTGACGGGAGGCCTTGATCGCGGCGTTCAGCGCCGCGGGCGTGCGCCCCGTCGGATTGGGGACCGTATGCACCCTCGGGTCTTCCCTGACCAGCTCCGCGGCGATCTCGTCCGTGCGGTCGGTGGAGGGGCCGAGGGCGACGACGACCTCCATCTCACCCGCGTACTCCTGACGCAGGATCGCGTGGACGGCCTCGCGCAGATGCCGCTCCTCGTTGAGGACGGGCATGATCACGGATACGGCGGGCGGCTGCGCCTCAGACTTCGCGTTCATCACGCGTCACGTTACCGCGAATGGGGGACACGGACGCGCGCCGTCCGGGTCGCTACCCCGGGCCGCATTTCGTATGGGCTTACGTTTCTCGGGTCCCCCAGGCCGCCGCCCACCCC
>NZ_WMBF01000364.1:0-6493 GCF_019400875.1 Streptomyces anatolicus
GTCCAGAACACCCGCCCCAGCGGCGGCGACGGCGGCAACCCGCCCCAACGCCTCCTCGCCCCCGCAGGGATACGCCCCGAGCGCGGCCTGCCGCTCCACAATCGCCCGCTCCAAGCGCATAAGCCGCCACCCCCTCCGAAGGAGAAACGGCACGGACTTGCGCCCCTCCCGAAGATCCCGGACGAGCCGCCGCCGGAACGTGGTGAGGGGCCGCCCCCGAAGACAGATCGCGTCGGCGAGCACGCCGATCTCCCGGCACCGCTCCACGATGTCCGCCGCGAAGATCCCCTCCGCGATGAACACGGGCGTCCGCTCGATGTCGAGGGCCTCCTGCCCGACACGCGCGCTGAGCGCGATGTCGTACACAGGGACGCTCGTACGCCCCGTGCGGCACAGCTCCTCGATCGCGGCGAGCGCCACGTCCGCGTCCCAGGACGCCGGGGAGTCCCAGTCGATGTCCGAACTGCCGGGCACCTGCGGCAACGTGGGGTCGCCGACTTCCTTGTAGAAGTCGTCGAGACACAGCACGGGCAGCCCTGAGCGGGCGGCGAAGGACGACTTGCCCGAGCCTGAGGGGCCGCAGAGCAGCACGACGCGGGTGGGTATCGGGGGATGCGAGCTCACGAGAGAACAGTGTGCGGCATCGCGGCGCGGGGCGGCCCCTCGCGGGTCGGCTTTGGCGACCACGTCACACGTCAACTACGCTACGTGCTCGCTCGATCACACAGAGCGCACCACGGCGTCACGCCACCACGCCACCACGCCACCAGGCACACCGACATCACCCATCACTTATCACTGATATGGGGCGGTACTCATGACAGGACACACGGCACCCAGGTCACCCCGTCCGGGCTCCCGCGCGCTGCTGCGCGCCGGTCTCGTGCTCACCGCGGCGGGCGCGGCGCTCGGAGCGGGGAGCGCGAGCGCGGCGGGGGTCGCCACGCCGATCGGCGATGTCGACGGCGCCTCGGCGCTCAGCGCGCTCACGGCCGCGGCGCACAGCACGCTCGCCCCGGCCAAGAACCTCCAGCTCGACCCCCTGGCGAACACCAGCGTGGACCCGCTCAACAACGCGCTCGGCACCCAGGTGGCGGACTTCAAGCCGGTCACCACGGCCGTGGCGACCGGCCCGCTCGCCCGGGGCGGCTCCCTGGACGACCTGCCGCTCGTGGGCCCCGTGACGAAACTGCTGCCGGGCTAGGGCTGGGGCAAGGGCGGCGAAGGACAGGGCGAAGCCCCGGTCTCCTGGACGGAGGAGGCCGGGGCTTCGGTGTGGAGACGGGCGGTGGGGCCGTCGGCTAGTAGGCCGAGCCGGAGGCGCCGAGGGAGCCCGTGGGGTGCCAGACCGTCTTGGTCTCCAGGAAGGCCGTCAGGCGGTGCGTGCCGGGGTCGGCGCTCCAGTCCACAGGCTGTGGACGCAGGACGCGCTTGAGGTTGTCGGCGGCCGCGATCTCCAGGTCGCGGGCGAGCTCCGCGCCGGCGCCCGTGAGGTCGATCGCGTTGACGTCCTGGTGCGCGGCGAGCGGCGCCGCGATCTCGGCGGCCTTGCCGGTGAGGATGTTGACCACACCGCCGGGCACGTCCGAGGTCGCCAGGACCTCGCCCAGCGAGAGCGCCGGGAGCGGCGCCTTCTCGGAGGCGATCACGACGGCCGTGTTGCCCGTCGCGATCACGGGGGCGAGCACGGAGACCAGACCGAGGAGCGACGACTCCTGGGGCGCGACGACGGCGACCACGCCCGTCGGCTCCGGCGTCGAGAGGTTGAGGTAGGGGCCCGCGACGGGGTTCGCGCCGCCCACGAGCTGGGCGATCTTGTCGGTCCAGCCCGCGTACCAGACCCAGCGGTCGATCGCCGCGTCCACCACGGCGGCGGCCTTGGACTTCGAAAGGCCCTCCGCGTCCGCGACCTCGCGCACGAACTGCTCGCGGCGGCCCTCCAGCATCTCGGCGACGCGGTAGAGGACCTGGCCGCGGTTGTACGCGGTCGCGCCCGACCAGCCGCCGAACGCCTTGCGCGCCGCCACGACCGCGTCACGCGCGTCCTTGCGGGACGAGAGGGGGGCGTTCGCCAGCCACCTGCCCTTTGCGTCGGTCACTTCGAACACCCGGCCGCTCTCGGAACGCGGGAACTTCCCGCCGACGTACAGCTTGTAGGTCTTGAAGACAGTGAGTCGCTCAGACATCGAGGTACGCCTCCAGGCCGTGGCGGCCGCCCTCGCGGCCGAAGCCCGACTCCTTGTAACCGCCGAACGGCGAGGTCGGATCGAACTTGTTGAATGTGTTGGCCCAGACGACGCCCGCCCGGAGCCTGTTCGCTACCGCGAGGATGCGCGAGCCCTTCTCCGTCCAGATGCCGGCGGAGAGGCCGTACTGGGTGTTGTTGGCCTTGGCGACGGCCTCGTCCGGCGTACGGAAGCTCAGCACGGAAAGGACCGGGCCGAAGATCTCGTCGCGGGCGATGGTGTGCGCCTGTGTGACGTTCGTGAAGAGGGTCGGCGCGAACCAGTACCCGGACGTGGGCAGTTCGCACGCGGGCGACCAGCGCTCGGCACCCTCGGCCTCGCCGGTCTCGGCGAGCGCGCTGATGCGGGCCAGCTGCTCGGCGGAGTTGATGGCGCCGATGTCGGTGTTCTTGTCGAGCGGGTCGCCCAGGCGCAGGGTGGACAGCCGCCGCTTGAGCGAGTCGAGCAGTTCCTCCTGGATCGACTCCTGTACGAGGAGGCGCGACCCGGCGCAGCAGACCTGGCCCTGGTTGAAGAAGATGCCCGTGACGATGCCCTCGACGGCCTGGTCGATGGGGGCGTCGTCGAAGACGATGTTGGCGCCCTTGCCGCCCAGTTCGAGCGTGACCTTCTTGTCCGTGCCCGCGACCTGCCGTGCGATGGCCTTGCCGACGGCCGTGGAGCCGGTGAAGGCGACCTTGTTCACGTCCGGGTGGGCGGTGAGGGCCGCGCCCGCGTCGCCGTATCCGGGGAGGATGTTGACGACGCCCCTGGGCAGGCCCGCCTGGCGGCAGATGTCCGCGAAGAAGAGGGCGGACAGCGGGGTGGTCTCGGCGGGCTTCAGGACGACCGTGTTGCCGGTCGCGAGGGCCGGGGCGATCTTCCACGCCAGCATCAGGAGCGGGAAGTTCCAGGGGATGACCTGGCCCGCGACACCGAGCGGCGCCGGGTTCGGGCCGTAACCCGCGTGGTCGAGCTTGTCGGCCCAGCCCGCGTAGTAGAAGAAGTGCGCGGCGACCAGCGGGAGGTCCGCGTCGCGGGTCTCCTTGATCGGCTTGCCGTTGTCCAGCGTCTCCAGGACGGCCAGCTCGCGGCTGCGCTCCTGGATGATGCGGGCGATGCGGAAGAGGTACTTGGCGCGCTCGGCGCCCGGCAGCGCCGACCACTTCTCGAAGGCCTTGCGGGCGGCCTTCACCGCGCGGTCGACGTCCTCGGACGAGGCCTGTGCGACCTCGGACAGGACCTCTTCGGTGGACGGGGAGACCGTCTTGAAGACCTTGCCGTCGGCGGCCTCGGTGAACTCGCCGTCGATGAACAGGCCGTAGCTCGGCGCGATGTCGACGACGGAGCGGGACTCGGGCGCCGGTGCGTACTCGAAGGGGGAAGTCATCGGATCAGTCCACCGTCACGTAGTCGGGGCCGGAGTAGCGGCCGGTGGCCAGCTTCTGGCGCTGCATCAGCAGGTCGTTGAGGAGCGACGAGGCACCGAAGCGGAACCAGTGGTTGTCCAGCCAGTCGGGGCCCGCGGTCTCGTTCACCAGGACGAGGAACTTCACCGCGTCCTTGGTCGTGCGGATGCCGCCCGCGGGCTTCACGCCGATCTGCACCCCGGTCTGCGCGCGGAAGTCGCGGACGGCCTCCAGCATCAGGAGGGTGTTGGGCGGGGTGGCGTTGACGCCGACCTTGCCGGTCGAGGTCTTGATGAAGTCGGCGCCCGCGATCATGCCGATCCAGCTGGCGCGCTTGATGTTGTCGTACGTGGACAGCTCGCCCGTCTCGAAGATGACCTTCAGGCGGGTGGTGCCGCAGGCCTCCTTCACGGCGCGGATCTGCTCGTACACCGTCATGTAGTCACCGGAGAGGAAGGCGCCACGGTCGATGACCATGTCGATCTCGTCGGCCCCGGCGGCCACGGCCTCGCGCACGTCGCCGAGCTTCACCTCGATCGCGGCGCGGCCCGCCGGGAAGGCGGTCGCGACGGAGGCGACCTTGACGCCGCTGCCCGCGACGGCCTCCTTGGCGGTGGCGACCATGTCCGGATAGACGCAGACGGCGGCCGTGCGCGGCGTCTCGCGGTCCGTCGGGTCGGGGTTGACGGCCTTCGCGCCGAGCGCCCGGACCTTGCCCGGGGTGTCGGCGCCCTCCAGCGTCGTCAGGTCGATCATCGAGATGGCCAGGTCGATGGCGTACGCCTTCGCCGTGGTCTTGATCGAGCGGGTACCGAGCGAGGCGGCACGCGCCTCCAGGCCGACCGCGTCGACGCCGGGCAGTCCGTGGAGGAAGCGGCGGAGCGTGCTGTCGGACGCGGTCACGTCAGCGAATGCAGTGGACATGGTCACGAGGGGAGCATATCTACGCGCGTAGCTGCTGTACAGGGGTGGGGTTGCCCCCGGCTTGCCCCGGGCTTCGCCCCGGGGGCCAGGGGCCCCGGGAGAGGCGTCAGGCAGAATCACGGTATGAGCGACCCCCAGAACCCCGTGGCGGAGCCGGCGGAACCCGCGTACAAGGACCGCTGCTTCCGGTCCCCCGCCGGTATCGCCGGTGGCGTCCTGCTGCTCGCCCTGGGCGCCTGGCTCGGCATCGACGCCGTCATCCGCGGCGAGGGCCGCACTCCGTGGCTTGCGCTCGCCGGGCTGCTCCTCGCGGTGCCGCTTGTCGTCGCCTTCACCGTGCGGCCCGCCGTCTAC
This sequence comes from Streptomyces anatolicus, assembly GCF_019400875.1. Lineage (NCBI taxonomy): Bacteria > Bacillati > Actinomycetota > Actinomycetes > Kitasatosporales > Streptomycetaceae > Streptomyces > Streptomyces anatolicus. Next base: position 4,913 of record NZ_WMBF01000364.1, read on the forward strand.
GCCAACGACGAACGGCTGCGCGTACGCAACCCCTTCCGGACCGTCACCCTGCCGTGGGCGTCCATCGCGACCCTCCGCTCCGGCTACTCGAACGAGGTCCTCACCACCACCGGCGCCAAGTTCCAGCTCTGGGCCATCCCGGTCTCCCTGCGCGGCCGCAAGAAGGCGGCGCGCAGGCAGTCGCAGGCCGCCGCCTCCGGGGACCCGACCGGCGGCCGCCCCTTCCTCGACCCCCACGCCCCGCCGCCGCGCTCCACCGGCGACCAGTCCATGGACGAACTCCGCGGACTCGCCGAGCAGCACGCCGCCGACGAGTCCGCCAAGGGCGAGCCCGCGGTGCGCTGGGCCTACGAGATCATCGCGCCCAGCGCCGCGGGGGCCGTGCTGCTCGCCGTTCTGCTCGCGGTGACCTGACCTGACCTGATGTGAGCTGATGTGACCTGCTGACGGCACCGGCTCACGGCGGGCCGTGCCACCCGAGCAGCATGTGGCCGCCGAACGCGGCCGAGCCGAGCGCCGCCGCCGTCAGCAGGGTCACCCTCACCGGCGTCCTCGCGCGTGCCAGGGCCACGGCGAGCGGCAGCAGCAGCGGGAAGCCGGGCAGCAGGAAGCGGGCCCGGGGGAAGTAGACCCCGCTGCTGCCGAACACGATCAGCAGGAGCAGGCCGGTGAAGACCAGCAGGGGGAGCGGCTGGCGGTCGGCCACCGAAAGCACGTAGAGGACCACCGAGCCCAGCAGGACAGCCGTCACCATCGCGTAGAACAGCGCGGGCCGCTCGGTCATGAGCAGCGCCTGCATGCGGCGGACCGTCTCGACACCGCCGTCCCACTTGTTGCGCCAGAGCTTCTGTACGGCGAAATAGCCGTCCCAGCGGCCCAGGCGCAGGCCCACCCAGGCGACGTACGCAAGCCAGCCCGCGGGGGCCAGGAGTGCGCCCAGGAGCGGGCGGGGCGAGAAGCCGCGCCGCAGCGCGAGGAGCGCGGTCAGGGAGACCGCCGCCGCCAGCGCCACCCCCGTGGGCCGGGTGAGTCCCGCCAGCGCGGCGAGCGAGCCCGCCCACAGCCAGCGGCCGCTCAGCACGGCGTAGAGCGACCACGCGGTGAGCGCCGTGAACAGGGACTCGGTGTAACCCATCCACTGCACGAGCGCCACCGGCAGGCTGCCCCACAGGACCGCGAGGACGACCCCGGTCCGGCGCCCGTACAGCCGGTCGCCCACCGTGAAGATCCCCCACGCGGCGAGGAACGAGCAGAGCAGCGAGACGCCGAGGCCCACCGCGCCGCGCGGCAGGGCGGGGACAAGGGCGTCGCCCGCCCGCACGAGCAGCGGGTACAGCGGGAAGAACGCCAGGTTGTTCGCGTCGTACGCGGTGCCGAGCGACCGCGCGTACCCCTCCGAGGCGATCCGCAGGTACCAGTCGCAGTCCCAGGACGCCATCAGCAGGTGCCGCACGCCGCGCCGCTCGCTGTGCGCCCAGGGGACGAAGACCAGCAGCCCGAGCGTGCGCACGGCCGCGTACGCGAGGAGGGCGGGGGAGGCGTGGCGCAGGGCGCGGGCCGCACGGTGGCGCAGGCCGGGGG
>NZ_WMBF01000365.1:0-6480 GCF_019400875.1 Streptomyces anatolicus
GTGGGCGGGGGGCTTGAATGGGCGGTGTGATCGGTTTCTTGTCCACCCGCGCTCCTCGCAATCGCCCGGTCCGACCAAGATAAATGGTGTTTGCGAGTGGCCAGTTCTCGCTGGTGCAGACCAAGCGGCTGGGCCGCTGCTCCAGCGGGCTCTATCAGGGACGGGCGCATCGACCCAGATACTCCAATGCGCATTGACGTCTACGACGGGGAGTAGTGCTTGATGTCGCTGATCCATTCGACCGACCCTGACTTCCGCGTGTGTCAGATCAGCTTCGATACGCTTCTCGCGATCCAATTGGAGGCGGAAGAGCGAGGCTGGGCGACTCGGTGGTCCTCGGTTCACGCACTCCGCAGCCAGGTCAAGGAAGGAAGCGTCGTCCTTCAGTCGCTGATGCGTGAAGAGAGAGGGGGAGATGTGCGGGCCTACCGATGCCTTCTCCTGTTCTCGGCCGTGGATGACGGCGGTGCGGGGGGAGTTGCCACGATCGACCTTGATCCGGCGAGGTTCGAATCGTTGGAGCGGCTTGATCGAGATCCGGATGTCCGGAAGGCGCTGGCCCGTATGTTCTCCCTTGCAATGGGCGGGACTTCAATGGTCTCGAAGAAGTAGTGGAGTCTGCTGATCCGCGGTCCGATTCACGGGAGCGGCGATGGGGATGACGGCCTCTTGACAACTGCTCAGGAGGCTGTCGTCCAGGGAGAGACGGGCCCGCGCACCTGGACGTGGGTGTCGCGCCACTCGTTCTCCTTGCGGGCGTCGCCGCACCAGCGCGTTTCCCTCGGTGGCGGCAATGCCGATCAGCCCCTCCAGGCGGCGCCGCCCGCCCGCGGGTGTCCGATCAGCAGAGGCGGGAGTGAAAGCGGGGGCTCGGGGCACCCGGAGGGGGCCAGAGCGATGCACGGCCCGGTCAGGCCGGTGCACCCGGACCCGTCCACAAGGAAAGGTGTCATCCGTGTCGCAAGTCGAAGAGTCCATCGAGGTCAACGTGCCGGTCCACACCGCGTACAACCAGTGGACCCAGTTCGAGACCTTCCCCGAGTTCATGGAGGGCGTGCAGCGGATCGAGCAGCGCAGCGACGCACTTACCCACTGGGTGACGAAGATCGACGGGGTGGAGCGGGAGTTCGACGCCGTGATCACCGAACAGATCCCTGGCGAGCGCGTGGCGTGGACCACAGTGGAGGGGGAGGCCAAGCAGGCCGGCGTCGTCACCTTTCACCGCCTGGACGACGCGCGTACCAAGGTCATGCTGCAAATGGAGTTCGACCCCCAGGGCCTGGCCGAGACGGTCGGCGACAAGCTCGGCTTCGTCAAACGACAGGTCACCGGCGATCTGGGACGGTTCAAGACGTTCATCGAGCAGCGCGGTGGCGTGGAGACCGGTGCCTGGCGCGGCCAGATCTGACCCCACGCGCGCCCCTCAATGCCTGAGCCCCCAATACCTGACCCCGGGCGCTCACCGAAGGCCCGGCCGACCTCCCACGGGGAGAAAACTGGTGTGCGGGGCCGATGGCACCGGGTAATGTCTGGGTCATGTTCTTCCAGAGGTCGATTTACGAGTGAGAGCGTGATGGGCCCCCGCTGACGTCCTCCGACGTCGCCGCGCCCGTCCCCCACCGATGAATCCGTAGATCACTTCACATCATTCCGGGAGAACCCATGAGCAAGAACATCAACAACCCCGTGGGCATGGGCGGCGGCAAGCGCAAGAAGCTGTCCCGCGCCGAGCGGCAGAACAACGGCCCGCACCGCAACCTCGACCGCCAGGGCGCCGCCGACCAGATGGCGGAGCTGGTGCGCAAGATGCGCGAGAAGGTAGGCGCAACCGAGGGCGCCGAGCAGCCGGGCGACGACACCGCACAGAGCTGACGCACCGCCGCCTCAAGGCGGCACCGTACGAGGCAGGGCCCGGTCCGCGACGCGCGGTCCGGGCCCTGCTGCCGTACCGGGGGAGCTGCCGTCAGTGCACACCGCCAGGGCTGCTTTCGCTGCTCGACGAGGCTCGGATCGCGGGCAGGATTTCAGTGACGGCTTGCGCATAGTCGGCGAGGAGTCGCGTCAAACGGTCGTGCTGGGCCGACAGTTGGTCGTACTCGTCGATCTCCGTCGGCGTCCAAGCCCTGTCAGTGTCCTCCAATTCCGACAGACGCAGCTTGGCCATGGCCGCACTGGCGACAGCCCGGAAAGCATCGAGAAGGCGGTCGGCGGATTCCCCGGGGACGCCAACGAGAAGAGCGTCGAGTTCGCCACCCGGGCCGGGAAGCGCCGGAATGCCGAGTTCGAGCCAGCAGTCTCCCCAGAGACGACGGCGCCGCGCCTCCGGATCGATGTCGTCCACTACATCGATACCGCCTGTGTCATTCCTCCGAACCGCCAGTCCGGAACGGCCTGCCAGATCAGAGGTGATGGCGGCGAGGTCGTCGTTGTAGCCGGGGGCTGCGCTCGGCGCGGGCGCGCCGAGGAAGACACCCAGCTCCACCAACTTTCGCGTGTGCTCGTCCACGTCGGGCAGGACTGCCATGTCCTCCGCGGACATCAGGGTGTCCGGTGCGGCCGCGCCCAGGCGTGCGTACGGCATGGGTGTCCCGTGGACCGCGGATTTCCACGCCGCCACGGCCGCGTCGACCCACCAGCAGACCGCTGCTCTGCTTGCGACTCTTCGAGCAGAACGGTCGAGCAGCGTGCCAGGGCGAATAAGCCTTCGTCGATCTCAGGCGCCGTCATGACCTCGGCTGCGGTGTGCTCGGGCCTGAGCGTGGGGAGCGAAGGATGGCCACTCACGTCGGACTCCGCCCGCGGAGCGGGGGGCATGGTGTGTCAGCGACGAGAGCTGGGACGGAGCCGATCCGGTAGGTCAGGGAAGAGGCGCTCTGCCATAAGCAGGGTCATCTCAGAGGGATCGTGGGCGGGCGTGACGAAGTGCGGTACCGGCATCCACTCGCTGGAGACGTTCTTCCCTCCGGGGAGGATCAGGGATATACGCATGAGCTCGAGGCCGGAGGACCGCATGCCCACCAGTAACGCCGCCGGAATTTCGTAGTGGCAGCGCATCGTGGCCATGGCGGGGATCTCGCAGAGTTCGCCAACGACCGCGGTAGTCGATTTGCAACGTAGCTTCGACCGGTGACGGGTCTTGTAGTCCACGGCTATGCCCTCCGGTCTTGCCGGAGTGGTGCCGAGGTTGCTGAAGGCCAGGTAGTAGGGGACATTTTTGCTGCTACCCCTCGACTGACGAATCGTTCCATAGACGGGTGATTCGAGGCGCATGCGCACGCGGGGCCGAGCGCGACGGTACGTGGCCCACGAGGCGATCGCGTTGGCCCCGGTGAAAACGGCACTCAGGGACGCGATGAGGATGGCTACGGCTCCTGGCGACATGCCCGCAGGATGCCCCCAGGAGCCCGCGACCGAGGCCGACTTGAGGAAGTTCAGCGGTTGGTCGCTCTCGCCCCCCCTGGCGACGTGCCCCTCGGGGGCGCGGTCCCGTGAACGCCTCCCCGTGGGCGCGTCGAGGCCAACACGTAGATTGAACCCTGAGTGCTTGGGTGCCGAACCTGCGAGAGCATCCGAAGCAGCAGTGGGCCATACCGCCCGGTCGGTCGTGACAAATTGTGAGAGAAAAGAGCATGCAGGACGTGAGTGAGACACCGACCAACACCCTGCAATACCGCTTCGACGGGCCAGAAGACGCCCCGGTCCTGATCCTGGGTGCCTCCCTCGGAACCACCTGGCACATGTGGGACCGCCAGATACCCGACCTGACCCGGCACTGGCGGGTGTTCCGTTTCGACATGCCCGGGCACGGCGGGGCGCCCGCGCACCCCTGTGGGTCGGTCGGTGAGCTGGCCGACCGGCTGCTCGCCACGCTCGACGGGCTCGGCGTGCAGCGCTTCGGGTACGCGGGCTGCGCCTTCGGCGGTGCCATCGGCGCCGAACTCGCGCTCCGGCACCCCCAGCGCGTCGCCTCGCTCGCGCTGATCGCCGCCTCGCCGCGGTTCGGCACCGCGGACGAGTTCCGCCAGCGCGGAGTCATCGTGCGCAGCAACGGCCTCGACCCCATCGCCCGCTCCGCGCCCGACCGCTGGTTCACGCCCGGCTTCGCCGCCGCGCAGCCCGCGATCACCGACTGGGCCGTCCAGATGGTGCGCACCACCGACCCCGGCTGCTACATCGCGGCCTGCGAGGCCCTCGCCGCCTTCGACGTCCGCGCCGAGCTGGGCCGGATCGGCATCCCCACGCTCGTCCTCGTCGGCTCCGAGGACCAGGTCACCGGGCAGGGCGAGGCCCGCACCCTCGTCGCCGGGATCCCCGACTCCCGCCTCGCCGTCGTGCCGGGCGCCTCGCACCTCGCCCCCGTCGAGCAGCCCGCCGCGGTCACCGACCTTCTCGTACGCCACTTCAGCACGGCCTGGCAGGAAACCCCGGCGGCGATCACACCCCCGCCGGTCAAGCCCGTCCTGTCCCCGAAGCCCGTGGCCCCGACGGCCCCCATGGCCGAGATCGCCGCCGCCGAGCAGCCCGAGGCCGTCGTCGGCACCGGCAGGCCCGACCCGTACGAGGCGGGCATCAAGGTCCGCCGCGAAGTGCTCGGCGACGCGCACGTGGACCGGGCGCTGGCCTCGGCCGACGACTTCTCCGGCGACTTCCAGGAGCTGATCACCCGCTACGCCTGGGGCGAGGTCTGGAACCGCCCTGGCCTTGACCGCCGCTCCCGCAGCTGCGTCACCCTCACCGCCCTCGTCGCCGGCGGTCACCTGGACGAGCTGGCCTTCCACACCCGCGCCGCGCTGCGCAACGGCCTCACCCCGGCCGAGATCAAGGAGGTGCTGCTCCAGGCCGCCGTCTACTGCGGCGTGCCCGCGGCGAACTCCGCCTTCAGGGTCGCGCAGACCGTCATTCGCGAGGAGACCACGCACCCGGAGTAGCAGGATGGGGGGATGACTGACACGACGACTCCGGCAGGAAGCTCTCCCTCGCGCGCGAAGCGCATGACCTTCACGAAGAAGTCCCACGCGTGCGTGCGTCTCGAAAAGGAGGGACGCACGCTGGTCATCGACCCGGGCGGCTTCAGCGAGGACGACGCGGCCCTCGGCGCCGACGCGATCCTCGTCACCCACGAGCACCCCGACCACTTCGACGAGGGACGGCTGCGCGCGGCCCTCGAGGCCCGCCCCGCCGCCGAGATCTGGACGCTCAGGTCGGTCGCGGAGAAGATCTCGGCCGCTTTCCCCGGGCGCGTGCACACCGTCGGGCACGGCGACACCTTCACGGCCGCCGGGTTCGACGTCCAGGTCCACGGCGAGCTGCACGCGGTGATCCACCCGGACATCCCGCGCATCACCAACGTCGGCTATCTGGTCGACGGCTCGGTCTTCCACCCCGGCGACGCCCTGACCGTCCCCGACCGGTCGGTCGAGACGCTGATGCTCCCCGTCATGGCACCCTGGAGCAAGATCTCCGAGGTGATCGACTACGTACGCGAGGTCAAGCCGCAGCGTGCCTACGACGTCCACGACGCCCTGCTCACCGACCTCGCCCGGCCCATCTACGACAACCAGATCGGGGCCCTCGGCGGCGCCGAGCACCTGCGTCTGACGCCGGGGGAGACGGCAGAACTCTGACTGTCAGTGGCGCCGGGTAGGTTGTGAGGCATGCGCATTGCGACCTGGAACGTGAACTCGATCACCGCTCGGCTGCCAAGGCTCCTCGCCTGGCTGGAGAACACCGGCACGGACGTGCTGTGCATACAGGAGACCAAGACGACGGCCGAGGCGTTCCCCGCCGACGAGCTGCGCGAGCTGGGCTATGAATCGGCGGTGAACGCCACCGGCCGGTGGAACGGGGTGGCGCTGATCTCCAAGGCCGGCCTCGAAGACGTCGTCAAGGGCCTCCCGGGCGGTCCGGGGTACGACGGCGTGGACGAGCCCCGGGCGATCTCCGCGACCTGCGGCCCCGTCCGCGTCTGGTCGGTGTACGTGCCGAACGGCCGCGAGGTCGACCACGCCCACTACGCCTACAAGCTCCAGTGGTTCGAGGCCCTGAAGGCGGCGGTCGCCGAGGACGCTGCGGGCCCCCGCCCCTTCGCGGTCCTCGGCGACTTCAACGTCGCGCCGACCGACGACGACGTCTGGGACCCCTCGCTCTTCGTCGGCGCCACGCACGTCACCCCGGCCGAGCGCGCCGCCCTCGCGGCCCTGCGCGAGACGGGTCTGACGGACATCGTGCCCCGACCCTTGAAGTACGCCCACCCGTTCACGTACTGGGACTACCGCGAGCTGGGCTTCCCGAAGAACAAGGGCATGCGCATCGACCTGGTGTACGGAAACGCCCCCTTCGCGAAGGCCGTCTCCGACTCGTACGTGGACCGCGAGGAGCGCAAGGGCAAGGGCGCCTCCGACCACGCCCCGGTCGTGGTGGACCTGGACGTCTGAGCCCCGGACGCCCCGGACGCCCGGGCTGCCCCGGGCACCCAGCACC
>NZ_WMBF01000366.1:0-6451 GCF_019400875.1 Streptomyces anatolicus
GGCCCCCGCCGGCCCCGCGCAGCACGGCCCCACGCACCACGCCCCCGCGCGGCTCGGCCCCACGCTGGGTGCCACCGCCCATTCGGCGCAACCGGCCTCGGCCGTACGCGTCGAGGGGCCCTGGACCCACCGGGACGTGGCGGCCAACGGGGCGCGCTTCCACATCGCGGAGATGGGCGACGGGCCGCTGGTCCTGCTGCTGCACGGCTTCCCGCAGTTCTGGTGGACGTGGCGGCACCAGCTGGTCGCGCTCGCCGACGCGGGGTTCCGGGCGGTCGCGATGGACCTGCGCGGCGTGGGCGGCAGCGACCGCACCCCCCGTGGCTACGACCCGGCCAACCTCGCGCTCGACATCACCGGCGTCGTGCGCTCGCTCGGCGAGCCGGACGCCGCGCTCGTCGGCCACGACCTCGGCGGATATCTCGCGTGGACGGCGGCCGTGATGCGGCCCAAGCTGGTGCGCCGCCTCGCGGTCTCCTCGATGCCGCATCCGCGGCGCTGGCGCTCGGCGATGCTGTCCGACAGGAAGCAGACCGCCGCGGGCTCGTACGTGTGGGGCTTCCAGCGGCCGTGGCTGCCGGAGCGTCAACTGGTCGCGGACGACGGAGCCCTGGTGGGGCGTCTGGTCCGGGACTGGTCGGGGCCCCGCCTGCCGGAGGACGAGGCGGTGGAGGCGTACCAGCGGGCCATGTGCATCCCCTCGACGGCGCACTGCGCGATCGAGCCGTACCGCTGGATGGTGCGGTCGATGGCGCGGCCCGACGGCATCCAGTTCAACCGCCGCATGAAGCGGCCGGTGCGGGTGCCGACGCTGCATCTGCACGGCTCGCTCGATCCCGTGATGCGTACGAGGAGCGCGGCGGGGTCAGGTGAGTACGTCGAAGCGCCCTACCGCTGGCGGCTGTTCGACGGGCTCGGGCACTTCCCGCACGAGGAGGACCCGGTGGCCTTCTCCACGGAGCTGGTGAACTGGCTGAAGGACCCCGAACCGGACCGCTGAGCCCCGCCCGCCGACGGCACCGCCAACGGCACGGGAACAGCTCGGCCAACGGCACGGGAACACTTGTCCTACGAACGCCAATTGCCCGGCGCATAGGCCAATTGGGGCGCTCGGGCGCGGTTACCGACCATGAGGCACGGGCAAACGTCGGGGTATGGGCTGGACGCACGACTACAGTGACGTAGCACGCAATCGCCGCTCGGCCGCAGCGCTGAACAGCCGCGAGAGGGGCGGGTCGCGGGATCCGGGCCATCACGGCCCCCCTCAAGGCATGGGCATCCCCCGCATCCTCCGCCGCAGGGCCCGCTGGGTCTCCGCGCGGCTCCGGCATACGCGCGCCTGACCCAGCTCCCTCCCCCCTCGCTCTCCCGTTCGCTCTCTAGAGGGCGCAGCCCTGGCTGTCGACCTCTTGGTTGGCGGTGCGGCCCCGCTCGATGTCCTCGCGCACCTCGTCCACCGTCAGTGCGTAACCGGTGTCGGGGTCGTCAAGGGACTTGGCGAAGACCACGCCGTAGACCTTGCCGTCGGGGGTGAGCAGCGGGCCGCCGGAGTTGCCCTGGCGGACGGTCGCGTAGAGCGAGTACACATCGCGGTGCACGGTGCCGCGGTGGTAGATGTCCGGGCCCTTGGCCGTGATGCGGCCGCGCACGCGCGCGGGGCGGACGTCATACGGCCCGTCCTCGGGGAAGCCCGCGACGATGGCGCCGGCGCCGCTCGTCGCCTCCTTGGACGTGAACTTCAGCGGCGGCGCCTTCAGCGTGGGCACGTCCAGTACGGCGATGTCCCGCTCCCAGTCGTAGAGGACGACCTTCGCGTCGTACGTCTGGTTCTGATCGCCTATCTGGACCGTCGGCTCGTCCACGCCGCCGACCACGTGCGCGTTCGTCATCACGCGGCGGTCGGCGAAGACGAAGCCGGTGCCTTCGAGGACCTTGCCGCAGCTGCGGGCCTCGCCGCGGACCTTCACGATGGAGCGCTTGGCGGTCGTGGCGACCTTGCTCTTGGCGAGCTTGGGGTCGGGGGGCTGGACCTCCGTGATCGGCTCGTTCGAGAACGGGCTGAAGACCTGCGGGAAGCCGTTCTGCGCGAGGACCGAGGAGAAGTCGTTGAACCACGTGTCGGCCTGGGCGGGCAGCGCGCGCGAGACCCCGAGCAGCACCTTGGAGTTGCGCACCTCCTTGCCGACCGTCGGCATCGTCGTGCCCGCGAGGAGGGAGCCGATCATCCAGGCGACGAGCAGCATCGCCACCACGTTCACCAGCGCGCCGCCCGTCGCGTCCAGGGCGCGGGCGGGCTGCCAGGTGATGTATCTGCGCAGCTTGTTGCCGAGGTGGGTGGTGAAGGCCTGCCCGATCGAGGCGCAGACGATCACGATGACGACAGCGACCACCGCCGCGGTCGTACTCACCTCCGCCGCTTCGTCGTCCGTCAGCGCGTTCCAGATGACCGGCAGCAGATAGACGGCGACGAGTCCGCCGCCGAGAAACCCGATCACCGAGAGGATGCCGACCACGAAGCCCTGGCGGTAGCCGACGATCGCGAACCAGACCGCGGCGAGCAGCAACAGGATGTCCAGCACGTTCACCGATTCAATCCTCGCCTCGCATCGCGGCCGCCACGTCCCCGCAACCTTGTCATGCGCGCCAGTCGAGCGGGACCTGCCGACTGCGGTCCCAGGGGCGCTCCCAGCCCGCGAAGTGCAGAATTCTATCGATCACTCCGGCCGTAAAACCCCAGACCAGAGCGGATTCGACGAGGAACGCCGGGCCGCTGTGCCCACGGGGGTGGACCGCCGTCGCCCTGTTCGCCGGGTCCGTGAGATCGGCCACGGGGACCGTGAAGACCCGGGCGGTCTCGTTCAGATCGACGGCGCCGACGGGGCTCGGGACGCGCCACCATCCCAGTACGGGCGTCACGACGAAATCGCTCACCGGGATGAAAAGGCGCGGCAGCACGCCGAAGAGCTGGACGCCCCGGGGGTCGAGGCCGGTCTCCTCCTCGGCCTCGCGCAGGGCGGCGCGCAGGGGGCCGTCCGTCCGCGGGTCGCCGTCCTCGGGGTCGAGGGAGCCGCCGGGGAAGGAGGGCTGCCCCGCGTGGGAGCGGAGGGAGCCCGCGCGCTCCATCAGGAGCAGCTCGGGGCCGCGCTCGCCCTCCCCGAAGAGGACGAGCACCGCGGACTGCCGCCCGGCGCCGCTCTCCGGGGGCAGGAAACGGCTCAGCTGAAGCGGCTCGATGGTCTCGGCGGCGCGGGCGACGGGGGTCAGCCAGGGGGGCAGGCCTTCAGTGCTGAGGAGGCCATTCATCGCGCCGTCCGGGGCGGTCCTGTGGGCCCCGCCCGGCGTGTTGGCCGTACTGGTCGTACTGGTCGTGTGGTTCGCGTGCGTCATCGGCACCCCCGTCCGTCTCTGGACAACGCTCTCTGCCCCTGCGTTCGTTCCACCGCGCGCCGTCTCACCCCTCGGCCAGCGGAGGCGCGGGCTTTCCGGGATAGTCCGCCGGGGGCTTGAGCCGCTGGCCCGGGAAGCCGCCCATCTCGTACTTCAGGAGCTTCTTCGCCTTCTCGGGGTCGGTCTCGCCCTCCCCGTACGACGGACAGAGCGGGGCGATCGGGCAGGCGCCGCAGGCGGGCTTGCGGGAGTGGCAGATGCGGCGGCCGTGGAAGATCACGCGGTGCGAGAGCATCGTCCACTCGCTCTTCGGGAAGAGCGCGGCGACGGCCGCCTCGACCTTCACCGGGTCCGTCTCCTCGGTCCACTTCCAGCGGCGGACCAGACGGCCGAAGTGCGTGTCCACGGTGATGCCGGGGACGCCGAAGGCGTTGCCGAGGACGACGAACGCGGTCTTGCGGCCCACACCGGGCAGCTTGACCAGGTCATCCAGGCGGCCCGGCACCTCGCCCCCGAAATCGTCCCGCAGCGCCTTCGCCAGGCCCATGATCGACTTCGTCTTGGCGCGGAAGAACCCCGTGGGCCTGATCAGCTCCTCGACCTCCTCGGGGACGGCCGCGGCCAGGTCCTCCGGGGTCGGGTACTTGGCGAACAGGCGCGGGGTCGTCTGGTTCACGCGCAGGTCGGTGGTCTGCGCGGAGAGGACCGTGGCGACCAGAAGCTCGAAGGGGTTTTCGAAGTCCAGCTCGGGGTGGGCGTACGAATACACCTCGGCAAGCTCGCGATTGATCCGCCGGGCGCGGCGGACGAGGGCGGTGCGGGACTCCTGCGGGGGGATCTTGGGCGGCTTGATCGCGGGGGCCGCCGACTTCTTCGCGGGGCTCGACGCGGGCTTCGACGCGCCGGTGGACGGAGAGGCGGACGCGCCGGTGGACTCAGGCGTGGACGCGGAGGTGGACTTTGGCACGGCGGGCTCGGAGTTCCTCGTGGTGGACGCTGGCTTCTTCGCTATGGGGCCGGTCTTCCCCCCGGAGGGCGTACTACGCGCCGGAGCGGCGGCGGGCGTGCCCTCCGCACGCGCCCCGCCTGCCTGATTTGTCGCATTACCCGACTCCCCGGACGCATGTTCGCCCACAGCGGAATCCTGGGGTGCGGCCACCTTCGCAGCCCCCTTGGCCTGTGCTCTCACCGGCTTTTTGGACACCCGGCCAGCCTAGAGCCCGACACTGACATCCGTCCTTGGCCTCATGGATCGGCCCCCAATTGGCCCCCTCCCGCACAGCACGCCACGCCGGTGCGGCAGACTTGTGACTGATCACACTGTTTGGACCGTCCGGCAAACTGGGGAACACGGTCCCCTGATGCAGGTCGACAAGGAGAGAACTCGTGGACGACGTTCTGCGGCGCGCCCCGCTCTTCGCGGCGCTCGATGACGAGCAGGCCGCGGAGCTCCGCGCCTCCATGAGTGAGGTGACGCTCGCGCGCGGGGATGCGCTTTTCCATGAGGGCGACCCCGGAGACCGCCTGTATGTGGTCACCGAGGGCAAGGTGAAGCTCCACCGCACCTCGCCCGACGGCCGCGAGAACATGCTCGCGGTGCTCGGCCCGGGCGAGCTGATCGGTGAGCTTTCGCTCTTCGACCCGGGTCCGCGGACGGCCACCGCCTCCGCCCTCACCGAGGTGAAGCTGCTCGGCCTCGGCCACGGCGACCTCCAGCCGTGGCTCAACGCCCGGCCCGAGGTGGCCGCGGCGCTGCTGCGTGCCGTCGCCCGGCGCCTGCGCAAGACGAACGACCAGATGTCCGACCTGGTCTTCTCCGACGTGCCGGGCCGCGTGGCCCGCGCCCTGCTCGATCTGTCGCGCCGCTTCGGCGTGCAGTCCGAGGAAGGCATCCACGTCGTGCACGACCTCACGCAGGAAGAGCTGGCCCAGCTGGTCGGCGCCTCCCGCGAGACGGTCAACAAGGCGCTGGCGGACTTCGCCGGGCGTGGGTGGCTGCGCCTGGAGGCGCGTGCGGTGATCCTCCTGGACGTGGAGCGGCTCGCCAAGCGGTCGCGCTGACGCTGTGTCTGGGCGTTCATTTTCTGCGCGTTCATTTTCTGCGCGCTGATTTTCTGGGCGCTGATTTTCTGTACGGGGATGGGCCCCGCCTCTTGGAGAGGCGGGGCCCATTCGCGTACTCGGCCTCAGATCAGGCCGTGTTCCCGCAAGTAGTCCAGCTGGGCCCGGACCGACAGCTCCGCGGCCGGCCACAGGGAGCGGTCCACGTCCGCGTACACGTGTGCGACGACGGCCTCGGGCGCGGTGTGGCCGTTCTCCACGGCCGTCTCGACCTGCGCCAGCCGGCTGGCCCGGTGCGCGAGGTAGAACTCGACGGCTCCCTGGGCGTCGTCGAGGACCGGCCCGTGGCCCGGCAGGACCGTGTGGACGCCGTCGTCGACCGCCAGGGAGCGCAGCCGGCGCAGGGAGTCGAGATAGTCCCCCAGACGGCCGTCGGGGTGCGCCACGACCGTCGTACCGCGGCCGAGGATCGTGTCGCCCGTCAGGACCGCCCGGTCGGCGGGCAGATGGAAGCAGAGCGAGTCCGCGGTGTGGCCGGGGGTGGCGACCACGCGCAGCTCAAGGCCGCCCGTGGTGATCACGTCCCCGGATCCGAGGCCCTCGTCGCCCAGGCGCAGGGCGGGGTCGAGGGCGCGTACGTGAGTCCGTGTCAGCTCGGCGAAGCGGCCCGCGCCCTCCGCGTGGTCGGGGTGACCGTGGGTCAGGAGAGTCAGGGCGACGCGCTTGCCCATCTTCTCGGCGGTCTCTATGACCCGGCTCAGATGGGCGTCGTCGAGCGGGCCCGGATCGATGACCACCGCGAGGGAGGAGTCAGGCTCCGCGACGATCCAGGTGTTGGTGCCGTCCAGCGTCATGGCGGAGGCGTTGGGCGCGAGGACGTTGACCGCGCGGTCGGTGGCGGGCCCGCTGAGGACTCCGCCCCGGGGCTGGCCCGGGAGGGCGGCGGCATCTGTCATGCGGGGGTGACTCCCGTCGGGGTCGAGGGGTTCGGGCAGGCCTGGCG
>NZ_WMBF01000367.1:0-6443 GCF_019400875.1 Streptomyces anatolicus
GCGCTGCCGCCTGACCCGCTCACGGCGGGCCTGCGCACGCGCGGAGACCGGCGCCCCGGCGCCGTGCGCGGACGAGACCGAGCCGACCGTGACGAGATCGGGGCGCGTGACCTGCTGCGTGAGGGCCGCCCCCGCCGGGACGAGGCCGAGCGCCACGAGCAGCCCCTCGGCGGGCACCAGGTCGGACCAGTGGCCCGCGCACACCGAGCAGTCGCGGGCATGGCGGGCCAGCCGCTTGCGCCACAGCGCCGAGGGCACGCCGTCCCACCCCGCGGTCAGCTGCCCGAGCCCGTCACAGCGGGGCGCCGCCGCCAGGGCGCGCACCACCACGCGGGCCGTCTCCAGCTGGGCCTTCATCCGCTGCACCCGCACCGCCGCGTGCTGCGGGGACAGCTCAAGGGCCTCGGCGACCTCCGGCCGCGTCAGCTCCCCCGCGGACTCCAGCCACCACAGCGACAGCAGGGCGCGGTCGTCCTCGTCCAGCCACCGCGTGGCCTCCGCGGTCTCCCTGCGCTGCCCGGAGAGACCGAGCCGGGCGATGGTCAGATCCACGAAGTCCGCGCCCGGGTCCACCACGTCATAGCCGTCCGTCGGACCGCCGCCCGCGGGAATGGCACCGGTGGCACGCTCCCGCCAGTGACCGCGTATCTGGTTCATGGTGATCGCCACCAGCCAGCTGCGGAAGGTATCCGGATCACGCAGCCCGTCCAGACCGCCGAGGACGCGGAGCATGGTCTCCTGCACCACGTCGTCCACATCGGCGTGGCCGTTCAGGGCCCGCCCGACGATGTTGTAGACCAGCGGAAGGTACTCCGCCACGAGCGCGTCCTGCGCCTGCTGGTTGCCGTCCCGTGCTGCTCTGATCATCGCTGCTCGGCGTTCGCTGCTCACGCTGTGACCACTTTCTGTGGGGGGACCTGTCTCCTCCGACACAAGGGAGACGCACGGCTTGAGCCCGGATAACAGAAAACCGGTCGGCCTTTCGAAAAACCGGTCGGTCTCTCGGGGAGACCGGGCGGGCTCACGGCTCGTCGCGGGAGGTGTGCTGCTCGGACCTGGCCACGAGCCGGGACAGTTCGACGCGTGAGCGTACCCCGAGCAGCGCGAAGACGTTCCGGAGATGGTGGTCGACGGTCCGCGGGCTCACCGAGAGCCGCCGCGCGACCTCCCGGTTGGTGGCGCCCTCCGCCACACAGCGGGCGATCCTCAGCTGCTGCGGGGTCAGCCGCGACAGACCGCCCGGCGGCTCGGCCGTCCCCGCCTCCCCGGTGGCGCGCAGCTCGGCCCGCGCCTGCGCGGCCCAGGCGCGGGCGCCGCACCGCTCGAAGGAGACCAGGGCGTCCCGCAGCATGCCCCTGGCCTCACCGGGCCGCCGCCTGCGACGCAGCCACTTGCCGTACAGGAGCTGGGTGCGGGCGCTCTCGAAGTCGCCGCCCACCAGCGCGTGGCGGGCGAGCGCCATGGTGTAGAGCGCGTCACTCTCCTCGGGGGCGGCGAGGAGCGCGCGGCAGCGGGCCAGCTGGGCGGGGGCCTGCGGGTCGGCGCCCTGGGCGGCCCAGTCGGCGAACTCCGCCACACAGCCGCGGGCCGACTCTCCCTCCCCGGCCAGGGAGGCCGCCTCCACGAAGCACGGCACGGCGAGCATCCGTACGGCGAAGTGACCTCGGCGCGGCCCCGGCCGCACCACGGGGCCGAGCCGGGCGGCGGCCTCGGGTGCGCGGCCACGGCTCAGGTCGGCGCGGGCAAGCGCCCACTGGGCCAGCGTCGCGGCCTGCACGAGGCCGTGCCGGTCGGCGGTGCGTGCCACGGCCGCGGCATGGGCGGCGACCGCTTCGTCCTCGCCCTCGACGGACGCCACGAGCGCGAGGATCGCGTGATGCTGCGCGGCGATGTTGCGCTGCCCGGTGCGGCCCGCCGTGCGCAGCCCCTCCTCGGCGTGCGCCCGGGCGCGCGCGTGCCGCCCGGCGCGCAGATCGGCGTAGGCCAGGTACTCCAGGGCCTGCGGTACGTGGATGTCGGTGCCCCGCGCCCGTGCCGCGGCCAGCGCCCGCGCGTTGATGCGGGAGGCCGCCGCGAGGTCGCCGACGACGAGGGCGGCGACCCCGGCCCGCAGCAGCCGCGAGGGGTCGTCCGCCGCTTGCCCCCGCGCCACGACCCCGCGCAGCCCGCGGCTCGCGGCACCGAGCCGTCCCCGCATGACGACGGACATCGCGGCGCGGTACTCCTCGCACAGCGGGTCCGGATCCGGGGCCGTATCGGTCTCCCGGGCGGAAGCCGGTACCGCGCCCGCCGCCGATGGCCCCGGGGCGGCTGGCTGCGGTGGCGTGCCCAGGGCCGACAGATATGCCCCGGCGTCGCCCATGTCCCAGGCCGCCGCCATGGCAGAAAGGCAGGCCTCCCTGGCGCCGTCCGGGTCGTGCGGGGTGAGGAGTTCCGCCGCGAGGAGAAGGGCCTCCCGGGCGTCTGCGACCGGGCCGTCCCCGAGCGCGAGCTGCCCCCGGATGAGTGCGACGGCGCCGCGTACCCGGACGTCCCCCGACTCCGAGCGGGCGGCGGCGAGCAGTTCCCGCGCCTGTGCGGGGCGGCCCGCGAGCCGGGCGTGGTGCGCGGCGGCGGCGCGGCGCAGGGCACGCTCGCGCGGGGCCCGCGTGAGGTCCGCCGCCGCCGAAAGGGCCGCTGCCCGCCGGGCATGGGAGGCGGTCCCCGGGGCGTCCGCCTCGGCGGCCAGTGCGGTCGCGAGTGGGGCGTCGGGGCCCTCGGCCGCCAGCGCGCGGTGCAGCTTCCGGAGCAGCGAGGGCGTATGGCCGTCGTCGAGGACCGAGGCGAGCAGCCGGTGGGCGGCGCGGCGCCGGGCGGGCGGGGCCGCGGTGTACAGGGCGCGGCGCAGGCCGGGGGCGTCGAAGCGGATCCGGCCGGCCGCGCGGTGGACGAGCCCGGCCGCCTCCGCCGGGCCCAGCGCCGCGCCGTCGAGTCCGGCCGCCGCGCCGGCCAGGAGGACGAGATCCGCGTCGGCGCCCGCACCCTCGGCACCGGGTTCATGGGCTGCGGCCACGAGGAGCAGCAACTCCTCGGTGTCCGAAGGTAGTTCGATGCGCCCCGGGCCGTCGTACGCGGATGCGTAGCCGTCGTACAGCCGCGGGGGCAGTGGCGTGCGCCCCGCCAGCTGATGCGGTGTCAGGGCGGCGACGAGAGAGTGCATCAGACGCGGATTGCCGCCCGCCGCCTGGAGGACTTCCTCGCGTACGACGGTGTCGGCGCCGCCTCCCGTGAGGTCGTCGAAGAGCGCGGCCGCCTCGGGCGGTGCGAGCGGGTCCAGGTGCAGGACGGGCAGCGCGGCGAGCTGGGGGTCGTCCGCGCGGCGGGCCGCGACGGAGAGGAGCAGGGCGACGGGGTGCGGTCCGCCGAGCCGGCGGGCGGTGAAGCCCAGGGCGGCACGGGACGCGGCATCCCACAGATGGGCGTCGTCCACGCAGATCAGCAGGGGGCGCCCGCCCGCGAGGTCGCGCACCACGGCGAGCAGGGCCCCCGGCTCCTCGGGCAGCGCCCGCGAAGCCGCCCCCGCGCACCACAGGGCGTGCACCCCGCTGTACGGGATCAGGCTCTCGGCGGGGACGGCCCGCGTGCTCAGGACCGTCCCCGCCCCAAGGGAGCGGAAGGAGCGGGCGGCGTGCGCGAGCAGTGTGGTGCGGCCGAGCCCCGGCGCCGCCGCCAGTACGAGTGCTCCGCCCTGCCCTTCGCGCACGCCGTTCAACAAGGAGTCGATCGCGTGCAGTTGAGCGCTCCGGCCGTATATCCGGAGAGGGCCCGTCACAGTCGTCAGTCCGGCCACGACCGTCACGTTACTTCCGCGTAAACCTGCTGGGAAGCCTCTCCGGAGGGGCGGGAAGCCCTGTCAGGAGGTATGCGGGCAGTTGCCCCGGTACTCCTCGATCGTCGAGCTGGGGCGGGGCAGCGGGCAGAGGAACTGCTCGTAGCGCTGGTCGTTGTCGATGAAGCGCTTGAGCCACGAGACGCTGTACTTCGCGATGGTGGTGTTCGAGGTGTTGGGCGTGAAGTGGCTCGCGCCGTTCAGCTCCAGGTACGCCTTGTCGAGGGAGCCGGGAAGGCTCTCGTAGAAGGGCTCCGAATGCGAGGAGACAGGGGCGATCGTGTCACCGTCCGCGCCGACGAGGAGGGTGGGTGTGCGCAGTTCGGGCCAGGTCTTGTCGAGGTTCCAGCCTGTCAGCGGGATCGCCGCCTGGAGCGTTGGGCGGCTCTTGGCGGCCTCCAGGCTGCCTCCGCCGCCCATGGAGTGGCCCATGACGCCGAGTCTGCTGCGGTCGACGCGATCGCGTACCGTACTGCGCTGCGTCAAGTAGTCGAGGGCGGACAGGAGTTGGGCGCCTCGGCTGGCGGGCTGGTCGAGCGTGGTGAGAGTGTCGATGGTGAAGACGACGAAGCCCTGTGAGGCGAGCCGAGGCCCGAGCCAGGAGATGGACGACTGGGTGCCCGTGTAGCCGGGCGAGATCGCGACCGCACCGAACGTGCCGTCGCCGGTGGTCGTCGGGTAGTAGATCGTGCCGCCGCCGAACCCGGTGACGCCCAGGGACGACACACGCGTCTCGGACACGGCGTAGTGGCCGCGGGGGGCCTCGATGCTCGACACGGTCGGCGCGGGGCCGCGTTCGTAGGGGTTCTCGGCGGCGCCCGCGCTGCCCGACTGGGCGGTGATCAGTCCGCCCACCGCCAGTACGGCGGCGAGTCCCGCCCGCAGCAGGCGCGGGCGGAACCGCCGGTCCGGGCGGTGGGACGGAGGGCTGCCGATGGTCTCGTTGCTGAGCTGCTGCACGGCGGTCGTGTCCTTTCGGGGGCGGGTTGCTGGCAGCGGCCACTGTCCGGGCACCCGCGCGCCGCGCACATCGGCGAAATCACCGGTCTTCAACTATCACCGGCAAGGGTCAGCGGCGGTCAGCGCCTGGGGAAGGCTACTTCGGGGTTGCCCGCCGTCGGTCCGTCGAGGAGCGGCCGCGAGGCGCCGCGCAGCCACTTCTCGTAGAAGGCGCCGACGTACGCGCGCGTGATCTGCTGCGACCGCTCGCCGGAGAGCGGCACTCGGGGATCGACGAGGCCCGCCTGCTCCGTGAGGACAGGCACATCGGTGAAGGTGAAGTGCCCGGAGCCCTTGACGGTGAGCCAGCGCTTCCACCCGTCCAGCCCCTCCCAGGTGCGGTCCCAGTTCACGCCGTCCTCGCGCCCCGGCGTGTGCTCCTCCTCGGTGCCGAGCATCAGGAACGGACGGCCGCCGATCCCCGCGGGGCCGGTGTGGAAGCTGCCGTCCATGTTCACGCCCGCCCGGACGCGCGGGTCGGTGGTCATGGTGGCGAGCGCGGCCGCCCCGCCGATGGAGTGCCCACCGGCGCCGATGCGCCGGGAGTCGATCATGCGGGCGTGGCGCCAGGGCGTTCTGTCGCCCCTCAGCCCGTTGTCGCCGGTCAGCCGCTTGTCGCCGGTCAGCCGGTCGATGACGTAGGAGAGGTCCTTGGCGCGCCCCTCGGTGACGACCTTGCCCATCCCCGGCTCGGCGGCGGGCCCACAGGCCCGGCAGGTGAGGATCCGGCCGCCGGGGAAAGCCGTACCGACGGATTCATACGCGTGGTCGACGGTGGCGACGACGAAGCCGCGGGAGGTGAGTTCCTCGGCGAGGTGGGTCAGGGTGGCGCGGGGAGCGGTGAAGCCGGGGGAGAGCACGACGAGCGGGAACCGGCCCCGTGCCGGACGCGCGCCGGAGCGGGCGTGGGTGCGGGTGGCGCTGTACGCGGCGGCGGAGACCTGCCCCTCCAGCTCCGCCGACTCCAGCAGGAGCCGGGCCTCCTCTTCGGAGGTGTACGCCGTGGGGCGCCCACCGCCGTGCCGCGCCGGGTAGTAGACGGACACCATCAGCTCCCGGGCGCCCGCCGAGGGCACCCATGGATCCCGGCGGCTCTTGTCGACGAGATGCAGGGTGTCCCGCCCCACGGCGTACGGTCCCGTGGGGCGCGGCAGCTGCCACGGCGCCGCGGCCACCTCGGCCGTCGTGGCGCGCTCGGTGCTGGTCGCGGGGGTGGCGTGGGCGGCGGCGGTGCCCGCGGCAGGCGCGGCGAGAGCGAGGGCGAGCGCGGCGACAAGGGCGCGGCGGCGTACGGCGGTTCGGCGTGCGGTCATGCCACAGGACGCTAATGCGGGCGAGGTTGAGGCCGCGTCAGCCCTTGGTCGCACCCGCTCCAGACCGTGGAGGTACGTGGATGTCAGCTCGCGGTATGAGGCGCGATATGGCCAGGGTGGCGAGTTTCTGCGGAGGGGCGCGACTGCGGCCGCGTGGCGGCCATCCGCGCGAGGCTCGTGCCCGCGGGGGAGCGGGCGGCCGTACCCGGGGGGCCGACCGGCGCGAGTGGCGCCCAAGCCCAAGCCCAAGCCCAGGATGATCC
>NZ_WMBF01000368.1:0-6442 GCF_019400875.1 Streptomyces anatolicus
CCCCCACCCCGCCCCTCACTCCTGCCTCCTGGGACAGCTTCACGCGACTCCTCTCGACACAGCGGGGCGCACACGCCTCGGCGCCCCGCCGGAACCAGTGTGCCGAGCTTACTCGGTCTTGACAATCATTTTCATCTAGTGTGATGCTCTCGGCGTCCCGGGGACCCGCTCGCCCCCCGGCCTCTCCTGCTCTCACGTCCCTACGGGGGGTCCTCGTCATGCACGCACATATCGCCGAAGCGGTGAAGAAACCCGATCTCATATCCCTGGAACCGGATCTGGCCTGCCTCCGCTTCGAGACCATGAAGATCTACTCGGCCCTCGGAGCCGTCCGCCACCTCCTCGAAACAGGAGCGGTCGAGCCCGGCGACACCCTCATCGACAGCTCCAGCGGCATCTACGCCCAGGCCCTCGCCCTCGCCTGTCACCGCTACGGCATGAAGTGCCACATCGTCGGCTCCACCACCGTCGACCGCTCGACGCGGGTCCAGCTGGAGATACTCGGCGCCACCCTGGAGCAGGTCGCGCCCTCCAAGAACCTCCGCCTCGACCAGGAGTTGAGGGTGCGCCGCATCGCCGAGATCCTGGCCGCCAACCCCTCGTACCACTGGATGCGGCAGTACCACGACGCGATCCACTACCACGGCTACCGCGAGGTGGCCGAGCAGATCGACGAGGGCATTCCGGCGGGGCCGCTCGCGCTGGTCGGCGGCGTGGGGTCGGGTGCCTCGACCGGCGCCATCGGCACGTATCTGCGCGAGGCCGGGCGGGACGTCACCCTCGTCGGCGTCCAGCCCTTCGGCAGCGTCACCTTCGGCTCCGAGCACGTCGCGGACCCGGACATGATCATCGCCGGGATCGGCAGCGCCATCGCGTTCCAGAACGTCCGGCACGAGCTGTACGACCGCGTGCACTGGGTCAACTTCGAAAGCGCCGTCTCCGGAGCGGTCTCCCTGCTGCGCACCAGCGGCATCTTCGCCGGGCTCTCGGCCGGTGCCTCGTATCTGAGCGCGCTGTGGGAGCGGCGCCGCGACGACACGCGTACGTACGTGTTCATCGCCGCCGACACCGGCCACCGCTACGTCGAGAGCGCCTACGCCCGGCACCAACAGGCCCTGGACATCGACACGTTGAAGCCGCACGAGATCACCTCGCTCGACGAGCTGAAGCACCCCTGGTCCACCACGGCCTGGCCCCCCGTCACCTCCTGAACCACCCGCTGCCTCACCCGGCGATCCCAGAGAGAACACACATGTCACACCCCACACCCCACACCGTCGCGGAGCTGACGGAGGCCGTCCTGGCGGGCGCCCACGGCCCCGACCCCGCCGAGCTGACCGTCACCAGCGCGTTCTGGCTCTACAACACCACCCGGCTGGCCGGCGGTGATGTCACCTATCACAACCACTACCTGCTGCTGCGCGTCGGCGACTCCTTCGGCGCCTGCTCCTTCGAGGCGGGCGAACTCGCCCCGCGGTTCTGCGAGAACGCCTCCGGGCACTCCCTGGACAAGCTGTTGCGCGACGAGTCGGCGCCGGTGCGCACCGCCGCCCTCGACGCCTATCTGGCGCGGGTGCGCCCGCACCGCGACGCCGACGACGCCGAGCGCGTCATGCTGCCCACCGGCACCCCGGAGGTCCGCGCCCAGGCCCGGGACGCCGCCGTGGCGGGGCTGCTCGACATCACCCCCGGCGCCAAGGTCGCCCTCATCGGCGTCGTCAACCCGCTCGTCGCGGCGATACAGGAGCGGGGCGGCGTCTGTCTGCCCTGCGACCTCAACCTGCGCACGACCGCCTGGGGCGACCCCGTCACCGACGACATGACCGAGGTCCTCGCCCAGGCCGACGCGGTCGTCGCCACCGGCATGACGCTCAGCAACGGCACCTTCGACCTGATCCTCCAGCACTGCGTGGAACACCGGGTGCCGCTGACCGTCTACGCCCAGAGCGGCAGCGCCGTCGCCCGCGCCTTCCTCGGCGCGGGCGTCACCGGGCTGAACGCGGAGCCCTTCACGTTCTCCCAGTTCAGCGCCGACGCCACACCGATGTACCGCTACCGCGCCGCCCTCGCTTCGAACGGAGCGGACAGGTGAGCGTCGACACCACCAAGGACACCAAGGAGAGCGCGGAGGAGCCGATACCGGGCGACCTGCGCATGGCCCGCACCCTGTGGCCGGTCCTGCTCGCCTCCGCGGTCGGCCTGCTCCCCTTCACCGTCTTCAGCACCTACCTCGTACCGATCGCCGACGAGGCGGGCAGCGGCGTCGCCGCGATGGGCGGCCTGCGCGGCCTCGGCGGTCTCGCCGCCCTCCTGGTGGGCACCGCGCTCGCCCCGCTCATCGACCGGGTGCCCAGGGAGTGGGCGGCGGCGGGCGCGCTCGTCGCGCTCGGCCTCTCGGCGGCGCTCGGCGCCAGCGGCGACTTCATCCTGCTCGCCGTGTTCTGCCTGCTCGTCGGCGCGAGTACGTCCGTACTGAACCCGGCGCTGACCGCCGCGGCCGCCGACCGCTTCGGCACCGGCAAGGCAGCGGGCCGCGCGGCGACCCTGGTCACGGCCACGCAGTCGATGACCGCCATGCTCGCGGCGCCCGTCATCGCGCTGCCCGCGCTGTTCTGGGGCTGGCAGGGCGACCTGTTCGGCGTGACGGTGGTGTCGCTGCTGCTCGCGGTGGTCTTCGTGGCCCGGCGCGGGAAGCAGGCTTCGGCGGGTGACGCTCCCGCCGGGCAACGCCTCGGCTATCTCGCCTCGTTCAAGGCGCTGGCCGCGGTGCGCGGCGTGGTGCCGCTGCTCCTGATCGGGTTCCTGCGCACGGCCGTGTTCATGGGGTACCTGGCGTATCTCGCGGCGTTCTACGAGGAGCGGTTCGACCTCGACGCCGGGCTCTTCGCCTTCGTATGGACGCTGAGCGGCGCGTCGTTCTTCGTCAGCAATCTGCTCACCGGCCGGATCACCAACTCCGCCCGGCCGCGCGTCGGCACGGAGCGGATGCTCGCCATCGGCCTGGTCGCCGCCCTCGTCTCCGTCGTCGGCTTCTACTTCACGCACTGGCTGCCACTCGCCCTGGCCATGACCGCGCTGCACGCGGCGAGCCACGCGATCGTCGCCGCGTGCGTGGTCAGCCTCATCGTGCGGCGCTGCGGGACCTCGCTGCGCGGTTCGGCGCTGAGCCTGAACGCCGCCGGCCAGAGCCTCGGCGTGTTCGTCGGCGCGGCGCTCGGCGGGGCGGGCCTCGGGCTGGCGGGCTACCCCGGCGTCGCCGTCGTCTTCGGCGCCCTGGTCGTCGCGGCGCTCGGCGCGGCGGTGCTGGTGGCGCGCGCGTCCCGAACCGATGACGACCCCGACGGCAAAACCGACAAAACCGACGACGAAGCGGAGGCCGGAACGGAGGCCGGAACACCATGACCACCGTCGCGGAGGTGGCACCTCCGCAAGCCCGCGCCACCGTGCGGGACCGGCTCGCCTCCCCCAGGGCCCTGGTCCTGACGTGCGCCGCGCTCTTCCTCGTCCTGCTCGCCTCCGTCGTCGTGGCCATCGGGCTCGGCGCCGCCTTCGTGACGCCCGCCGAGACCGCCCGCTATCTGTGGGCGGCGCTCACGGGCGGGCGGATCGGCGCCGACGAGACGACGACGTACCAGATCATCTGGCAGATCCGTACGCCGCGCGTACTGCTCGCCGCGCTGGTGGGGGCCGGGCTGAGCGCGGTGGGCGTCGCCATCCAGGCGATGGTGCGCAACGCCCTCGCCGACCCCTTCGTCCTCGGTGTCTCCTCGGGCGCGTCGGTGGGCGCGGTCGGCGTGACGGTCACCGGCGGCCTCGCCGCGCTCGGTGTCTACGCCGTGTCGACGGGGGCGTTCATCGGGGCGCTCGTCGCGTCGTTCCTCGTCTACGCGGCCTCGTCGAGCCGGGGTGTGCTCTCGCCGCTGCGGCTCGTCCTGACGGGTGTCGCCATGTCGCTGGGGTTCCAGGCCGTGATGAGCGTGATCATCTACTTCGCGCCGGACAGCGAGGCGACCAGCATGGTCCTGTACTGGACCATGGGCAGCTTCGGCGCGGCGAGTTGGGGCGCGCTGCCCGTCGTCGCGGCCGTCGTACTGCTCGGCCTCGCCGTGCTCCACCGCCATGGCCGGGCCCTTGACGTGCTCGCGCTCGGCGACGAGACCGCGGCGAGTCTCGGCCACAGCCCCGACCGGCACCGCAGGTTCCTGCTCGTGGTCGTCTCGCTGATCACCGGCGTGATGGTGGCGGTGAGCGGCGCCATCAGCTTCGTGGGGCTCGTCATGCCGCATCTGGTGCGCATGGTGGTCGGCGCCGGGCACGCCCGCGTCCTCGCCGTCGCCCCGCTCGTCGGCGCGGTCTTCATGGTCTGGGTCGATCTGCTCTCCCGGACGGTGGTCGCGCCGCGCGAACTGCCGCTCGGCGTCATCACCGCGCTCGTCGGGGTACCGGTGTTCATCGCGCTGATGCGCCGCAAGGGCTATGTCTTCGGGGGGCGTTGAGATGGACCTGCGTATCGAAGGGCTCGGCGTCACCATCGACGGCAAGAGCCTCGTGGAGGAACTGTCGCTCGACGTGGGCGGCGGCGAGGTGGTCGGCCTCGTCGGCCCGAACGGCAGCGGGAAGTCGACCGCGCTGCGCTGCGTCTACCGCGCGCTGCGCCCCGCCCGCGGCACCGTCCGGGTCGGCGGGGACGACATCTCCCGCATGCCGATGCGCCGCAGCGCGCAGCTGGTCGCCGCCATGACCCAGGACGGCGCCGTCGACCTCGACTTCACGGTCGAGGAGGTCGTCGCGCTCGGCCGGGCACCCCACCAGCGCGGCAACCAGCCCCTCACCCGGCGCGAACGGGAGCTGTGCGCACGGGCGATGGAACGGCTCGACATCCCCCACCTGGCCAAGCGGGGCGTCCTGACCCTGTCCGGCGGGGAGCGCCAGCGCGTCCTGCTTGCCCGGGCCCTGGTCCAGGAGCCGGAGATCCTGGTGCTCGACGAGCCGACCAACCACCTCGACGTACGCCACCAGATCGAGGTCCTCTCGCATCTGCGCGGCGCCGGGCTCACCGTCCTCGTCGTGCTGCACGACCTGAATCTGGCGGCCGCCGCCTGCGACCGGATCGGCGTGCTGTCCCAGGGGCGCCTCGTGGCCTCGGGAACTCCCGAGGACGTACTCACCGAACAGCTCATAGCCGATGTGTTCGGTGTGAAGGCAACTGTCGTTCCGCATCCGCTCACCGGCGACCCCCAGCTGCTGTACGCGCTGCACCCCTCGCTCTGACCTCCGTCCCCACTTTCTTCGAAAGGCACTGTCACCCCATGTCCCACACCCGTTCCCTCGCCCTGGGCTCCGCGCTCACGGCCACGCTGCTGCTCGCCGGCTGCGGCGCCGAGGTCGACTCGGACGGCGCCGCCAAGGCGTCCGAGAAGGTCACCGTCAAAAGATGCGGCGAGCCCGTCTCGTACAAGGTCCCGCAGCGTGCCGTGGCGTACGAGGGCGGCAGCGCCGACAAGCTGTTCAGCCTCGGCCTGACCGAGCACGTCCACGGGTACGTGATGCCGCCCGCCAACCCGCCGGTGAGCGAGTCCCCCTGGGCGTCGGAGTACGCCAAGGTGAAGATGCTCAGCGACGATCTGCTCAACAAGGAGATCGTCGTCGAGGCCAAGTCCGACTTCGTCGTCGCGGGCTGGAACTCCGGCTTCAGCGACCAGCGCGGCATCACCCCGAAGATCCTCGACAAGCTCGGCATCCAGAGCTTCATGCACACCGAGAGCTGCTTCAACTACCCCGGCCACCCGCAGAAGGTGACGCCGTTCAACGCCCTCTACAGCGACCTGGAGCGGCTCGGGAAGATCTTCCGTGTCGAGAAGAAGGCAGATCAGGTCGTCGGGGACCTGAAGAAGCGCGTGGCGGCCGTCGAGAAGAAGGCCCCCAAGGGCGATCGGGTGCCGGTCTTCCTCTACGACTCCGGCACCGACCAGCCCTTCACCGCGGGCAGCCAGGTCCCGCCGAACGACATCATCAAGGCCTCGGGCGGCAGGAACGTCTTCGACAAGCTCGACGAGCGCTGGACGCAGGTCAACTGGGAGGCCGTCACCAAGGCCGAGCCCGAGGTCGTCATCATCTTCGACTACGGCGACCAGCCCGCGAAGAAGAAGATCGAGTTCCTGAAGAAGTCCCCGCACACCAAGGAGCTGCCCGCGGTCAAGAAGAACAACTTCTTCGTCCTCGACTACAACGAGGGCATCAGCGGGCCGCGCAACATCGACGGTCTGGAGAAGTTCGGGAAGTACCTGCGGGAGCTGAAGCGCTGACCCGGTGGTCCGTCCCTGACGCGGCTCAGCCCGCGAAGGGCGTGCCGGGCAGTCCCCGGCCCGCGTCCGGCAGTACGAGCACCGATCCCGCCAGCGGGTGCGGGCGCTCCTGGCCCGCGCGGGCCGTGGTGATGTAG
>NZ_WMBF01000369.1:0-6429 GCF_019400875.1 Streptomyces anatolicus
CGGGCGGGCTAGGGCTGCTCGGCGTCTGCGACCTGGCGGTGGCGGGGCCGGGCGCGTCCTTCGCGCTGACGGAGGTACGCATCGGGGTCGCGCCCGCCGTGATCTCCCTGCCGCTGCTGCCCCGCCTCGACCCGAGCGCGGCCGCCCGCTACTGCCTCACCGGGGAGCGTTTCGACGGGGCGGAGGCAGCGCGGATCGGCCTCGTCACGGCGTACGCGCCCGATGTGGACGCGGGCCTCGAACCGATGCTCGACGGACTGCGGCGGGCGGCGCCGGGCGCCCTGACCGAGACGAAGAAGCTGCTCACGGCTAGGGTGCTCGACGCATTCGACGACCACTCGGACGCCTGTACCGCCCTGTCCGCACGGCTCTTCGGTGCCACCGAGGCACGGGAGGGGACGGAGGCGTTCCTCGAACGACGGGAGCCCCCATGGGTGCTGTGACCACCGCCGACCGGGCGCCCAAGCAGGACCGCAGCCGCGCGACACGGCTGCGGCTCCTGGAGGCCGCCGTCGCCTGCCTCGCCGAGCACGGCTGGGCGGGCTCGACGGTCTCGGTGGTCGCCGAGCGGGCGGGCGTCTCGCGGGGCGCGGCGCAGCACCACTTCCCGACCCGGGAGGACCTGTTCACCGCCGCCGTCGAGTACGTGGCCGAACAGCGCTCCACGGCCCTGCGCGCCCTGCCCGCGCAGGACCGCGCCTCGGTGGTGGCGGCCCTCGTCGACCTCTACACCGGCCCGCTCTTCCGCGCGGCGCTCCACCTCTGGGTGGCCGCGTCCAACGAGCCGCAGCTCGGCGGCCGCGTCACGGAACTGGAGGCCCGCGTCGGCCGCGAGACCCACCGCATCGCCGTGGAACTCCTGAACGCCGACGAGTCCCGCCCCGGCGTCCGCGAGACCATCCAGGGCCTCCTGGACATGGCGAGAGGCCTAGGCCTGGCGAACCTCCTCACGGACGACGGAGCACGCCGGGAACGGGTGGTGGCGCAGTGGACGGTGCTGGTGGAGGGGGCGCTCAATTCCAGCCCCTGGGGGTCCCCCCGGACGGAGTCTGGGGGAGTTTGAGGAGCGGGGTCCGGGGCGGAGCCCCGAGGCGGTGAGCCCAGCGGGCGTCAGCGCGCGATGTCCCCGAACCCTTCGATGGCCTCCGGGGTCCGGGACCCAGGGCCCACGTACCGGGCCGAGGGGCGGACCAGCCGCCCCGTCCGCTTCTGCTCAAGAATGTGCGCCGACCACCCGGCAGTCCTCGCACAGGTGAACATGGACGTGAACATGTGCGCCGGCACCTCGGCGAAGTCGAGGACGATCGCCGCCCAGAACTCCACGTTCGTGGCGAGGACCCGGTCGGGCCGACGCGCGTGCAGCTCGTCGAGCGCCGCCTTCTCCAGCGCCTCCGCGACCTCGAAGCGCGGCGCCCCCAGCTCACGGGCGGTGCGCCGCAGCACCCGCGCCCGGGGGTCCTCCGCGCGGTAGACGCGGTGCCCGAAGCCCATCAGCCGCTCGCCCTTGTCCAGGGCCTGCTTGACGTAGGCGACCGCGTCACCGGTCCGCTCGATCTCCTCGATCATGCCGAGGACCCGGGAGGGCGCCCCGCCGTGCAGCGGACCGGACATCGCGCCCACCGCCCCGCTCAGCGCCGCCGCCACATCCGCGCCGGTGGAGGCGATGACGCGGGCGGTGAACGTGGAGGCGTTCATGCCGTGCTCGGCGGCCGAGGTCCAGTACGCGTCGACGGCCTGGACGTGCTTGGGGTCCGGCTCGCCGCGCCAGCGCTTCATGAACCGTTCGACGACCGTCTCGGCCTTGTCGATCTCCCGCTGCGGCACCATCGGCAGGCCCTGGCCGCGCGCCGACTGGGCGACGTACGACAGGGCCATGACCGCGGCGCGCGCCAGGTCCTCGCGGGCCCGCTCCTCGCTGATGTCCAGGAGCGGACGCAGGCCCCAGACGGGGGCGAGCATCGCGAGCGCGGACTGCACGTCGACGCGGATGTCCCCGGAGTGCACCGGGATCGGGAAGGGCTCGGCGGGCGGCAGACCGGGGTTGAACGCGCCGTCGACGAGCAGGCCCCATACGTTCCCGAAGGAGACATGGCCGACCAGGTCCTCGATGTCTACGCCGCGGTAGCGAAGCGCGCCGCCTTCCTTGTCCGGTTCGGCGATCTCCGTCTCGAACGCGACGACTCCTTCAAGTCCGGGTACGAAGTCGGACATCAGGCGGCTCCTCGTGATGGGTTCGACATGATGATTTTCGAGAGTGGGGGGTTGCGGCCGGCTCATGAGCCGACGCATCCCCGGCTCATGACCATGCGTCAAAAATGGGCGATTACGATCCGGTTCCGCGTTCGTTCACGCCATACTCTGGCGCGTTCGCCGACTCGCGGTCCGAAACGGTCACCCCGGTCATGCCCCGTGAGGCTGGTGGTCACCCAACCGATTCGGCAGCAGGACGATATCCCCTGGTGCCACCTTTGGCGATGGCATGCGGCACTCAGTGCCACACGTCACCTCTCCGTGGCGGAACGCACCCACCGCGCTCCCCGCGCATACGGCAAGATGATCGGGTGACCGACTCCAGTGCCTCACTCCCCGACCCGCTGTCCGAGCCGGCCGGCATGCGCGAGCAGTACGTCACCGACGGGCTCGCCGAGGCGGAGCTGCCCGCCGGCCCCATGGAGCAGTTCGCGCGCTGGTTCAAGGAGGCGGTGAGCGCCACCGGCGCCGTGCACGAACCGAACGCCATGATCGTCTCCACCGTCGACGCCGAGGGCAGGCCCAGCTCCCGCACGGTGCTCCTGAAGGGCTTCGACGAGCGGGGCTTCGTCTTCTTCACCAACTACGACTCCCGCAAGGCGCGCGAGCTCGCGGGCAACGCGGCGGTCTCGCTGCTCTTCCCCTGGCACCCCGTGGCCCGCCAGGTCATCGTCTCCGGCACGGCGGAGCGCGTCGGACGCGAGGAGACGGTCGCCTACTTCCGCACCCGCCCGCACGGCTCCCAGCTCGGCGCCTGGGCCAGCGCGCAGTCGGCCGTGCTCACCTCACGGGAGGAACTGGACCGCGCGTACGCCGACTTGGCGGCCCGCTACCCCGAGGGCGAACAGGTACCGGTCCCCCCGAACTGGGGCGGATTCCGCGTAACCCCCCGGACGGTGGAATTCTGGCAGGGCCGCAGAAACCGCCTCCACGACCGCCTGCGGTACGTCCGAACACCGGACGGCAAGGGCTGGCGTGTGGAACGCCTGAGCCCGTGAGGGTATAGCCCATCCGGCGTTTGAGGACGAGTAGGCCGAAGGCCACGACAGACCCCGCGCACAGCCCCGGCCCACCGACCTACCCCCCGCCAAGGACCCCGTCCAGAAACGGTTCGACCGCCGCGCGCCACGCACTCGGCTGGTCATAGTGGACAAGGTGCCCCGCGTCGGCCACCTCCGCGTACTCCCCCCGGGGCAGCACGCGGACCATCTCCTGGGACTCGGCCCGGCCCAGCTCCCCGTCCAGGCCGCGCACGACGAGCGCGGGGCAGCGGACCTGCATCAGCTCCTCCCAGTGCGCGTCATGCACCCACGTCTCGCGGGACTTGAGCATCTGGGCCCGGTCGAACACCGGCCGCCAGCCGTCCGGGCCCTCGGCCATCACCTCGGCGAAGAACTCGCCCCGCGCGGGGTTGGGCCGCTCCACCCAGGGATCGTCCTCGCCGAACCACTTGCGTACGTCCGCGAGCGTCGCGAACGGCACCGGCCAGGACTTGAACCAGTGCTCCCATTCGCGCTGCGAGGCCGCGCCGAGCGCGGAGGCCCGCATGTCGCAGATGATCAGGCCCCGGACGAGGTCGGGGCGGCGCGCGGCCAGCTGCCAGGCGGTGAGCGCGCCCATGGAGTGCCCGATGAGGACGGCGGGCGCGAGGCCCAGCTGCTCCAGGGCGGCCTCGGCGTCCTCCACGTAGGCCTCACGGGTGTAGGGACCCTCCGGGCGCTTCTCGCTCTGCCCGTGGCCGCGCTGGTCGAGGGCGACCGCGCGGTGCCGCTCGGAGAGCCAGCGCGCGGTGCCCGCCCAGTGGGAGGCGCGGCCCATCAGGCCGTGCAGTAAGAGCACGCCACCCGGCGCGCCCTCGGCCTCCCTCAGCTTGGGAGGATCGGCGAACTCCCAGGCGGCGAGGCGTACGCCACCCGTGCCCGTCACGTCGATGCGCCGCACCATGATTCCTGGCACCCCCCTAGATTCCGCTCGGGATCCACGCCTGGTCCTGCCCCACACCCCCGCACGTTATCGAACTCCCTTTCGAAAACGAGCGGATTGCCGGTAACACCCCTCGTTCGGGTGACCACGCTCAAGGATTGACCGGCGTGGCCGAGGGGAGATCTTCATCGGGAAGCGGGCCGCTCGGGGACATCGGCCCGCGGGGGACGACCCCGGGAGCTCGGGGCTCCGGGTCGGCACAGGGGAGGACAGGTCCCGGCGCCTTCGGGCGCCGGGACCCTCTCGTCCAAGCTCACCAGACGGGCACATCCTCGCCCCCTCTCCGGCCGCGCGGCCAGACCTGGTGCCGACACGGTCAAGAGCCCTCAGGTCATATGCCTCTCGCGACAGCCTCGCATGCCAAGCGCTCGCGCGCTGCGATTCCGCACACTGAATCTTGGATTCCGCAAGATCTCGCGGAGGCCGTGACGCGTTGTCAACTATCCCTCTAGTAACGGCAGTTGATGTCAGCGCTTGTCGACGTCGACGTCAGCGTTTGGCGACGAAGACATGCGAGGCGATCTCCGAGGACAGCTCGGCGGCCTCGCCGCTGCTGCCCACGAGGACGCCGCCCGCCGACTCCGTCACGCTCACCACGGAGCCCGGCTGCACGCCGGCCCGCCGCAGCGTGTACATCAGCTGGGCGTCCGTCTGGATCGGCTCGCCGATGCGGCGCACGACGACCGTCTTGCCCTCGGTGCCGGGGTCCAGCTCCGTCAGGGAGACCATGCCCTCGTCCAGGAACGGGTCCGCGCCGTCCTTCTCGCCCAGCTCCTCGAGGCCCGGGATCGGGTTGCCGTACGGAGACTCGGTGGGGTGGCGAAGCAGCTCCAGGACACGGCGCTCCACGGCCTCGCTCATCACGTGTTCCCAGCGGCACGCCTCGGCGTGCACCTGCTCCCATTCGAGCCCGATCACGTCGACGAGCAGGCACTCCGCCAGGCGGTGCTTGCGCATCACGCGGGTGGCCAGACGGCGGCCCTCCTCGGTGAGCTCCAGGTGACGGTCGCTGGCGACCGCCACCAGGCCGTCGCGCTCCATGCGCGCCACGGTCTGGCTCACCGTCGGTCCGCTCTGGTCGAGCCGCTCGGCGATCCGGGCGCGCATGGGGACCACACCTTCCTCCTCCAATTCGAGGATGGTGCGCAAATACATCTCAGTGGTGTCAATCAGCCCCGACATGGGTGCCCCTCAGAATTCGCTCGTGCGCTGGCCCTGCCCTCAATTCTGACGCATACCACCGACAACCGTGCCGCGCCGTGGGAAAACGCGCCCCGGGACGTCCGGAGACCGTGTTGACAGGGCGCTGGTCCAGACCTCAACGTGATGCGAATGAGCTCCAAGAGCGAGAGCAAGCTGGCCGGTCAGTATTTCGATGCCGCCATCGACCTGCTCCAGCGGGTCCGCGACGAGGAGTCGGGGAACATCGCGGCGGCGGGCACCCTGCTCGCCGACGCGGTCGCGGCCGGCGGGCGCCTGTTCGCCTTCGGCGCCGGGCACTCCTCGCTCGCCGCGCAGGACGTCGTCTACCGCGCGGGCGGCCTCGCCCTGATGAACCTCCTCGCGGTGCCGGGCGTGGTCGGCGTCGACGTGATGCCCGCGACGCTGGGCTCCGCCCTGGAGCGGGTGGACGGCCTCGCGGGCGCCGTCCTGGACTCCTCGCCGGCCCGCCCCGGCGACGTACTCGTGATCGTCTCGCTGTCGGGGCGGAACTCCCTGCCGGTGGAGATGGCGATGAACGCCCGTGCGCTGGGTCTGAAGGTCATCGGCGTGACGTCCGTGGCGTATGCGACGGAGACGCGGTCGCGGCATGTCTCCGGGAGCTTCCTGAAGGACCACTGCGATGTCGTGGTCGACTCCAAGATCGCGGTGGGGGACGCGGAGCTTTCCCTCGACGGGGTCGAGGCGCCGTTCGGGCCCGCGTCCAGCGTGGTGACCAACGCGCTCATGCAGGCGATGGTCGCCACCGCCGTGGAGGAGCTGGCCTCGCGGGGTGTCCAGCCGCCGCTGCTCCGTTCGGGGAACGTGGACGGGGGCCATGACTGGAACGGGCGGGTCTTCCAGGAGTACGGCGACCGGATCTTCTACCGGCACTGATCGTGCCCCGAAGGGGCGCGGGGAACTGCGCGCTCAGCCCCCACCGGAGCCGAGGTTCGAGCAAAACCAAACCCGGACGGTGAGTCCGCCCCCCTAGAC
>NZ_WMBF01000036.1:0-25021 GCF_019400875.1 Streptomyces anatolicus
CCTCAGTCCCTCACCACCGCCGACACCCTTCCCTCCCCGTCGTACACCCGCACCGTCACCAGCTTGCCGTCAGGGCGGCCGTCTCCTTCCTCCGTGATGAACCACAGGTACGCCGAGCCCGCCGCCCTGCGCAGGTGCGGCTCGGTCGTGCCGTTCTCGTATTCCAGCTCGACCCGCTTCGTCTTCGGGCCCACGTGGCCGATCATCAGCTTCTGGCCTTTCACCGCTATCTCCACCGAGGCGAAGCTCAGGCCGTCGTCACCCCCCGGCGCCTCGTCCTGGAGGCCAAAGGAGGTCAGCCGCTCCTTGCCGTCGGCCGTCACCACGATCGCGTACCAAGGGCGGCCCAGGGCCGGGACGGGGTCGGTGGTCCGCTCGTCCCACACGCCCGCCTCCGTCATCGCCCTCTTCTGGCCGCGCGCCTCCGCCGCGTCGCGCGGGGCGCCCCACGTCCGCAGCTCCACCCTGGCCGCCTCCGCCCCCGCCTTGTCGAGGACTTTGGTCAGCGGGGTGACCTGCGGGGCGTAGACATGCCGGGCCTCCGCCGAGTCCACCCGCGCCGCCGGTCGCGTCCGGCTCTCGCCGTCCACCACCGCGAGCGCCAGCGAACCCGTCGAGCCCGCGATCGCCACGGCCGCCAGCGCTCCGACCACCCAGCGGCGCGCCTTTCTGCGCCGGCCGCCGCGCATCACCGCCTGGTACGGGGCTATGCCGATCTCCACCTCGTCCGCCGCGTCCGTCAGGCGGTGGGTGATGTCGCTGTGCGCGCTGGTGTCCTGCCGCGCCGGGTT
Organism: Streptomyces anatolicus; assembly: GCF_019400875.1. Taxonomy (NCBI): domain Bacteria; kingdom Bacillati; phylum Actinomycetota; class Actinomycetes; order Kitasatosporales; family Streptomycetaceae; genus Streptomyces; species Streptomyces anatolicus. Next base: position 792 of record NZ_WMBF01000036.1, read on the forward strand.
CCGGTCCGTCGTCACTACTGCTTCTCCCCTCGGCTTGCGACCTTCTCGGTTCGCCCTGCGGTCGCCTCGGTACGGCTTGCGACCTTCTCGGTTCGGCCCGCGGTCTTTCCGATCCGGCCCGCGGTCTTCTCGATACGGCCTGCGGCCTTCTCGGTACGGCCCGCGACCTTCTCGGTCAGTGCGGGTATGGCGCGGAGCTTGGCGATTCCCTTGGCGGCGTTGCTCTTCACGGCGCCCACCGAGCAGCCCATGGCCTCGGCGGTCTGTGTCTCGCTCAGGTCCTCCCAATACCGCAGGACGACCGCTTCGCGCTGGCGCGCGGGCAGCTGGGCGAGCGCGCGCAGCAGGGCCGCGCGGTCGTCCGCCTGTGCCATGCGGTCTCCGCGCTCGGGCGTGTCAAGGACCGGTGCCGAACCCTGCAGCGACAGGAACTCCTTGAGTTTGGGCCGGTGTCTGCGCGCGTGGGTGTTGATCATGATCCGGCGCACATAGGCGTCCGGGTCGCCCGCGCCGCTCACCTTGCGCCAGGACACGTACGTCCGCTCGAGGGACGACTGCACCAAGTCCTCCGCCGCGTGCTGCTCCCCCGTGAGAAGAAACGCCGTCCGCATCAGCTGCGGCCAGCGGCTCGCCATGAATCCCTGGAACTCACCGTCCAAGGCCTGCTTTCGCTCCCCCATGAATGCCTCCTTGCACATTGGAGTCCATGAGAGCCGCAAACCGTTGCCTCGAAAGCACGCAGAGAAGCCCCAGCACCCGAAAGCGACCTCCGCACCAAGAGGCTCAGCGCTGCGCGGCCGCCCGCTGTCCCGGCATCCACAGGAGCAGCACCACCACACCCGCCAGCAGGATGAACCCGCTCGTGCGGAACGCCATCGCATAGCCCTCGGTCAGCGCCTGCCGTGACGTCGAGCCGTCCATCCGCGCCGCCGCCACCGTGGAGAGCACCGCGAGGCCGAGCGCGCCGCCCATCGTGCGGGAGGTGTTGATCAGGCCCGAGACCAGCCCGGCGTCGCCGGGTGCCGCTCCCGATGTGGCGAGGGAGGCGAGCGGGGTCGTGGCGAGGCCCGCGCCGAACATCATCACGATGCCGGGCAGCATGATCGAGGTCACGTACGCACCGTCGACCGTCATCGTCGACTGCCAGCCGAAGCCCGCGGCGGCCACGACGATGCCGACTATGGAGACGTTCTTCGCGCCGAGCACCGGCATCACGCGCGGCGCCAGCATCGAACCGAGGACGATGGTGAGGGAGGACGGTATGAGGGCGAGGCCTGCCTTCAGCGGGGAGTAGCCGAGGACGTTCTGGGCGTACAGGGTCATGAACATCCACATGGCGAACATGCCGCCGCCGCACACGAACATCGCCGCGTTCGCGGCCGACACCGACCGCACCCTGAACAGCTTCAGCGGCATCAGCGGCACCTTCGTACGCGCCTCCACCACGAGGAAGGCCGCGAGCAGCGCGAGTCCGGCCGCCAGCGGTACGAGGGTCGCGGCCGCCGTCCAGCCCTTCTCCTCGGTCTGCACGATGCCGTACGCGAGGGTGGCGAGCCCGGCCGTGACGAGGACCGCGCCCGGTACGTCGAGGCGGCGCGCCTGGCCCGCCCTGCTCTCGGTCAGCCAGGCCGCTCCCGCGAAGATCACCAGGGCGCCGATCGGTACGTTGATGAGGAGTACCCAGCGCCAGGAGAGCAGGTCGGTGAGGACGCCGCCGACCAGGCCGCCCGCCGCGCCGCCGCCCGCGCCGACGGCGGACCAGACGCCGATCGCCCGTATCCGTGCCGGGCCCTCGGGCACCGCGGAGGTGAGGATCGTCAGCGTCGAGGGCGCGAGGATCGCGGCGCCGAGGCCCTGTACCGCGCGTGCCGCGAGCAGTTGCCACTCGGCCTGGGCCAGGCCGCCGCCGAGCGAGGCGGCGGTGAAGAGGCCGAGGCCGAGCAGGAACATCCGCTTCCGCCCGAAGAGGTCGCCCGCGCGGCCGCCGAGCAGCATGAAGCCGGCGAAGGCGATGGAGTAGGCGTTGACGACCCACTGGAGTCCGATGGCGCTCATGCCGAGGTCGGAGCGCATCGAGGGCAGTGCGGTGTTCACCACCGACACGTCGAGGACGACGAGGAACTGGCCCGCGCAGGCGGTGAGAAGGACCGCCCATACCGGTACGGACCTCTTCGGCGGGGCGGTGGCGGGGTCGGGGGTGTAAGTGGTGGAGGGCGTCTGGACCATGACAGGCATCCTCTCAAGCGGCGCGAGCGGCGTGCATCGGCATTTAGCGCCACGTGCCTGGGCCGAAGGGCCTAGGTCCCGGCCTGCCGCCAGTCGCCTGCCACCAGCTGTCGCCTGCCGCCGCCGGGCGCCGCCCACGGGAAAGCTCCGGGGACGGACGCAGCGCCGCTCACGGCGGCGCGGGCTGCGCCGGAAAGCAGGTCAGAGCCTCCGCAGAACCGTCACCACCGCCGCCCCGCCCAGTCCGATGTTGTGTGCGAGGCCCACCCTCGCGCCGGGCACCTGACGGGGCCCCGCCTCGCCCCGCAGGTGCCACGTCAGCTCGGCTGCCTGCGCGAGGCCGGTCGCGCCCAGGGGGTGGCCCTTGGAGATGAGGCCGCCGGAGGGGTTCACCACCCAGCGGCCGCCGTACGTCGTCGCGCCGCTCTCGACGAGCTTGCCGGAGTCGCCGGGCGCGCACATGCCCAGCGCCTCGTACGTCAGGAGTTCGTTGATGGAGAAGCAGTCGTGCAGCTCGACGACGTCCACGTCCGCGATACCGAGCCCCGCCCTCTCGTATGCCTGGCGTGCCGCCTCCCGTGACATCGGCCCGCCGACCGCGTCGACGCACGAGCCCGAGGCGAAGGACTCGGCGGTGTCCGTGGTCATGGCCTGGGCCGCGATCTCCACGGCCCGGTCCGCCAGGCCGTGCCGCTCCACGAAGCGCTCGGAGACGACCACCGCCGCCGCCGAACCGTCCGACGTCGGCGAGCACTGGAGTTTGGTGAGCGGGCGGTGGACGGTCCTGGCGGCGAGGATCTCGTCGACCGAGTACGCGTCCTGGAACTGGGCGTACGGATTGTTCACCGAGTGCCGGTGGTTCTTGGCGCCTACCGCCGCGAGCTGCGCCTCCGTCGTGCCGTACTTCTCCATGTGCTCGCGGGCCGCGTTGCCGAAGATCTGCGCGGTGGGCGGGGTCGCCTCGAAACCGTGCCGGGCGGCCATGACGCCGTAGTGGCGGGCCACCGGGGACGTCTTCAAGTCCCCTCCGCCACCACTACCGCCACCGCCCAGCGAACCGCGCGCCATCTTCTCGAAGCCGAGCGCCAGCACGCAGTCGCTCAGGCCGCCCTCGACGAACTGCCGCGCCATCATCAGCGCGGTCGCCCCGGTCGCACAGTTGTTGTTGACGTTGTAGACGGGGACGCCGGTAAGGCCCAGTTCGTAGACGGCACGCTGACCCGCCGTCGAGGGCTGGAAGCAGTAGCCGACAGGCACCTGCTCGACTTGGTCGTACGAGACTCCGGCGTCCTCCAGGGCCTTTCCGCCGGCCTCCCTCGCCATGTCCCAGTACTGCCACTCCCGCGTCTCGGGCTTCTCGAACTTGGTCATCCCGACGCCGACGATGTAGCTCTTCACGAGGCTCTCCTCACGAGGCTTTCCTTCAGTCACGGGGCAGGCCGCGTACCGCCGCGTCAGAGTAGAACACGTTCCAATCTGACGGAAGGTCAGGTGCGGGGTCTTGTCGGCACACCCCCCGAAGGCCCGGGCGGCACGCCGGTCAACAAAGGGTCAAGAGAGTCAAGAGTTCCCCTCGTACGACATCCATCGGAATAGTCGCCCGGGGATACCGGTTCGAGCTACACGTACCCCTGCCTGATCGTCCTCGCTCCCGCGCGAGCCCGACCCCCGTCCCGGAGGCCCCCCGCAATGTCGATGACGACGACCCATCCACGCGGCATACGCGGAGTCGTCCCCGTGCTCGCCTTCTCCGGCATCGTCGTCGCGGTGATGCAGACCCTGCTCGTGCCGGTCATCAAGGATCTGCCGGCCCTGCTGGACACCGCGCCGTCCAACGCCACCTGGGTCATGACCTCGACCCTGCTCGCCGGTGCCGTCTCCACGCCGATCATGGGGCGCCTCGGGGACCTCTTCGGCAAGCGGCGGATGCTGCTCGCCAGCCTCTCCGTCATGGTCGTCGGCTCGCTGATCTGCGGGTTCACCGACAATCTGCTGGTGATGATCGCGGGCCGCGCGCTCCAGGGCTTCGCCATGGGCGCCATCCCGCTCGGCATCGGGCTCATGCGCGACCAGCTGCCCCGCGAGAAGCTCGGCTCCGCGATGGCCCTGATGAGTTCCTCCATCGGCGTCGGCGGCGGACTCGCACTGCCGCTCGCCGCGCTCACCGCGCAGCACGCCGACTGGCACGCCCTCTTCTTCGGCGCCGCGGGCCTCGGCGTCCTCGCGATGGTGCTGACCGTCGTCTTCGTGCCGGAGAGCCCGATGCGCGCCCAGGGCACCTTCGACGTGCTCGGCGCGATCGGCCTCTCCGCGGGGCTCGTGCTCTTCCTGCTGCCGATCACCAAGGGCAGCGACTGGGGCTGGACCTCGGGCACCACGCTCGGCCTCTTCGCCGCCGCCGCCGTCGTCCTGGTCCTGTGGGGCGTGATGGAGCTGCGCGTGCAGGCGCCGCTGGTGGACCTGCGCACCACGGCCCGCCGCTCGGTGCTCTTCACCAACCTCGCCTCGATCATGGTCGGCGTCGCCTTCTACGCCGTCTCGCTGGTCCTGCCGCAGCTGCTCCAGCTGCCCTCCGCCACCGGTTACGGCCTCGGGCAGTCCATGGTCGTCGCGGGTCTGTGCGTGATGCCGCTCGGCCTGACGATGATGTTCACCGCGCCCGTCTACGCCCGCCTCTCGGCGAAGTACGGCCCCAAGGTGACCCTCATCCTGGGCATGCTGATCATCGCGATCGGCTACGGCGCGGGCCTCGGTCTGATGAGCGCCGCCTGGCAGACCATCGTGGTCTCGGTGGTCCTCGGCGCGGGCATCGGCCTCGCCTACTCCTCGCTGCCCGCGCTCATCATCGGCTCGGTCGACCCCTCCGAGACGGGCGCGGCCAACGGCCTCAACACCCTGATGCGCTCCATCGGCACCTCGGTCTCCTCCGCCGTGATCGGCATGGTCCTCGCCAACACCGCGGACCACGTCGGCGGTGTCGCCGTGCCCACCATGCACGGTTTCCGGGTCTCCTTCCTGATCGCGACGGGCGCGGTCGTCATCGGCCTCGTCTTCGCCCTGCTGCTGCCCTCCGCGCGCCGCTCCACCACCACGCAGCTGCGCGCCAGCAGCGAGGAGGACGCCAACCTGGAGCGCGCGGCCAAGGCCCTCGCGGGCTTCCAGGGCCGGGTGCACAGCGCGGACGGCGCCCCGCTGGCCCGCGCGAAGGTGACGCTGATCGACCGGCGCGGCAAGCAGGCGGGCGCCGCCCTCACCGACGACGAGGGCCGTTACGCCCTCGCCGTCCCGGCCGGCGGCTCCTACGTCCTCGCGGCCACGGCGGCGGGCCACGCCCCGCTCGCCTCGGCGGCGGCCCATCACGGGCACGAGCGCCCGGTCCAGGTGGACCTGGCTCTGTCCGGCGCGCCCGATGACAGCGACGTACCAGCCTGACGTCCCCTACGTGCCTCGCCCCTCACGCCACCCCCGTCACTCCCGTGCCGGGGGTGCCGTGCATCATGGGCGCCCATACCCGCGTACGACGTACGAACGACCCGGAGGAACCCCCATGGCCCCCGCGCCCAAGACCGAGCCCCAGCCGGAGATCCTCGCCGCGTTCGAGGCCGCCGAGGGCTTCATGCCGCGCGGTGAGGGGCTCGCGCTGTACGCGGCGGCCACGGAGGCCACCGCGCTCGGGCTGCCGCTCCTTGAGGTCGGCACCTACTGCGGGCGCTCCACGATCCTGCTCGCCGACGCGGCCCGGCGGGCCGGGGTGAGCGCGATCACCGTCGACCACCACCGCGGCAGCGAGGAGCAGCAGCCCGGCTGGGAGTACCACGACCCCCGAACGGTCGATCCCGAGGTCGGTTTGATGGACACGCTCCCCGCCTTCCGCCGAACCCTGCACCGGGCGGGCCTGGAGGAGCACGTGATCGCGGTCGTCGGCCGCTCGCCGCAGGTGGCGAAGGTGTGGGGCGGGCCGCTCGGCCTGGTCTTCATCGACGGCGGCCATACGGACGAACACGCCACCGCCGACTACGAGGGCTGGGCGCCGCACGTCGCCGATGGCGGGCTGCTCGTCATCCACGACGTGTTCCCGGACCCGGTCGACATCATGACCGGTCAGGCCCCGTACCGCGTCTATCTCAGGGCTCTGGCGTCCGGCGCGTTCACCGAGGTCGCCGCGGTGGACTCGCTGCGCGTGCTGCGGCGAACGGGAGCGGGGATCTGACCTCGCCGATAGGCTCGCCCTCGTGTCGTACGTAGGTCCGGAATTCGATCCCTCCCAGCCGCCAAAGCGCCGCATCGGTCACCCGTTGACGGTGACGGTGGCCGCGCTGGTGCCCACTTTCCTGGCCGGGTGGCTGGTCTACCAGGCCACCGGCGGTGAGGACGGTGGCGAACCGGCGAGATCGCTGCCGGCTTCCCCGAGCGCGTCCGCCGGGCGGACCACGCCCTCCGAGGCCGGTCCGCCCGCCCCCTCGAAATCCGACAAGGGGCAGGAAGGGGACAAGGACGGGAAGGGGGACGGCAACGATTCGAGTACGAAGCCGTCGTCGCCCGCCCCCGCCGTGGACGGCCCGCTCAAGGGCAAGGTGGTCGTCGTCGACCCCGGCCACAACCCGGGCAACTTCCAGCACACCGCCGAGATCAGCCGCCAGGTCGACATCGGTACGAACCGCAAGGAGTGCGACACCACGGGCACGTCCACCAACGACGGCTACACGGAGGCGAAGTTCACCCTGGACGTCGCCCGCCGTCTGCGCACGCTGCTCGAAGAGCGGGGCGCCACCGTCAAGTTCACCCAGGACGGCGACCGCCCCTGGGGCCCGTGCGTCGACGAGCGCGCCCGGATCGGCAACGAGGCCCGCGCGGACGCGGTGGTCTCCCTCCACGCCGACGGCTCCGGCGCGGGCAACCGCGGCTACCACGTGATCCTGCCCGCGAAGGTGAAGGGCGGCGCCGCCGACACGTCCGCGATCGTGGGCCCCTCCAAGGAGTTGGGCGAGCGCATCGCGGGCGCCTTTGTGAAGGCGACCGGAAGCGCCCCCTCCAATTACGTGGGCGGCGGCACCGGCCTGGACGTCCGCAGCGATCTCGGCGGCCTCAATCTCTCCAAAGTCCCCAAGGTCTTCATCGAGTGCGGCAACATGCGGGACGCGAAGGACGCGGCGCTTTTGAAGAGCGGCGAGTGGCGGCAGAAGGCGGCGAAGGGCATTTCTGAGGGAATCGACGGTTTCCTGCGGCGGTAGCTCGTGAACGTCCGCGTATCAATACGTGCACGTCTTTATCCCGAGCAGACACCCCCTGTGTACGGACGATATTGTCCTCCCTACGATGAGGGGCCACCCCCGCGCTTCGCGCACCGCGACACGAACGCGACTACGGCGACAGCGACGCCTCCACTGACGAGACGACTGACGAAGGACCTGAAGTGAATTTCCGCTCCCTCACTCGAGGCGACGGCGTGGTGATCGGAGCAGCGGTGTTGCTCTTCATTGCCTCGTTCCTCGACACCTTTGACGCCGACGGTGGCAACAGCGACAAGCTGCCCAACGCCTGGGACAACGGCAACCTGCTGCTGAGCGTGTACCTGCTCGGCATCATCGGTGCGGCGCTCATCGTCGTGGGCCGTGCGATGCCGCAGCAGCGCAAGGTCGCGGGCCTGGACCTCGGCCAGCTCGGTGTGGCGTTCACCATCGCCGCCGCCCTCAGCTCGCTCGGCGCGATCTTCGACACCGACCAGTCCTACAACTTCTTCTTCAACAGCAACCTCGGTGGGGCTGAGTCCCCCGACGCCGGTGTCGGCCTCATCCTCGGCCTGATCGCCGCCCTCGTGCTCGCCGCCGCCGCGATCGCCACGCAGCTCGTCCCGGCGCTGAAGGCCCCGCTCATGGGCGCCCCGCGTCCGGCCGCCCCGCAGCCCTACGGCGGTCAGCCGCAGGGTGGCTACGGCTACCCCGGCGCCGGTGCGGGCCAGCCGCAGGCGGGTGCTCCCTACGGTCAGCCCGGCCAGCAGCCCGGTCAGCCGCAGGGTCAGTCCTTCGGTGGCCAGCCGCAGCCGCAGGCCGGGCAGACGCCGCCGCCCGCGCAGGCGCAGCAGTCCGGTGACTTCTCGCCGTTCTGGTTCGCCGTGCCGGTGCCGCGTCCGCTCTACGCGGAGGACGGCTCGCCGACGCCGATCGCCGAGCTGGCGCCCGGTACCTGGTACCTCGCCGTCGAGCAGCGCGGCCAGGGCCTGGTGGCCCAGACGCAGGACGGCCGTCGCGGCGTCCTCCAGGACACCACGGGGATCCAGCGCGGCTGACCCCGCAGCGCACCTCGCGGCCCCTCGCCCTTCCGGGCGGGGGGCCGTTGTCGTACAGTCCCGACGGCCTGCTGACGCACCGTCAGCGTTTCTGCACCGGGAGGGCGTATGCGGCTCGGGCTCGCACTCGGCTACTGGGGGCGCGGTCCCGACCCCGGCCATGTCGCCCTCGCCCAGGAGGCGGAACGGCTCGGCTACGACTCCGTGTGGACCGCCGAGGCCTGGGGCTCGGATGCCTTCACCCCGCTGACCTGGATCGCCGCGCGGACCTCGCGGATCCGGCTCGGCACGGCCGTCGCGCAGATGGCGGCGCGCTCCCCGGTCACCACGGCCATGCACGCCCTCACGCTCGACCATCTGTCGGGCGGCCGGATGATGCTCGGCCTCGGTCTCTCCGGGCCGCAGGTGGTGGAGGGCTGGTACGGGCGGCCCTTCCCGAAGTCGCCGCTGACCGCGACGCGGGAGTACGTCGAGGTGGTCCGGCAAGTGCTGCGCCGCGAGGGCCCGGTGGAGCTGGCCGGCCGCTTCCACTCCCACCCCTACCGGGGCGAGGACGGCTCCGGGCTCGGCAAGCCGCTCAAGCCGATCACCCATCCGCTCCGGGCCGACCTGCCCGTCCTGCTCGGCGCGGAGGGGCCCAGGAACATCGCGCAGACGACCCGGATCGCGGACGGCTGGCTGCCGCTGTACTGGTCGCCGACGCGCACGGAAGCGTACGAGGCCTCGCTGAGCGGCCTGCGGGAGGGCTTCACGATCGCGCCGATGGCCCGGGCGAAGGTCTGCGACGACATCGCCGAGGGCCTGCTCCCCGTCAAGGCCATGCTCGGCTTCTACATCGGCGGCATGGGGCACGCGGCCCGCAACTTCCACGCCGACCTGATGGCACGCATGGGGTACGAGGAGCAGGCCCGGCAGGTCCAGGAGCTGTTCCTCGCGGGGCGCCGGGAGGAAGCCGTGCGGGCCGTGCCGGACGCCTTCGCGGACGAGATCTCGCTGGTGGGCCCCCGCGAACGGATCGCGGAACGCCTTGCGTCATGGCGTGCGGGCCCGGTCACGGACCTCCTGCTGCTGGCCCCGGACCCGCACACCCTGCGCGTCCTCGCCGACCTCAACTCCTGAGAGCGCGGTCTACCCCTTGGTCAGCTCCCCGGCCGAGGGCACCTTGTCCTTGACCTCGGCGCCCGCGCCCTTCCCCGCGTCCTTCACGGAGTTGATGACGCCGTCGAAGGAGTTGACGATCGAGTCCGTCGACTCGCCCTTGCGGAGCTTGGACGGCAGGTCCTTCAGGGCGTCGATGCCGGCGGTGAGCGGGGCCACGGCCTTGGAGAGGGCCGGGTCGCCCTGCGCGTTCTTCGTCGCCGCCTTCAGCCTGTTGTACGTGAACGCGCCCGCGAGGCCCGCCTTGACGAGGGCGATCCGTCGCCCGTCCGCGCCCTTCTTGAACTTGCCCGCGCGGAACGGCTTCACGATCCACTGGTACGTCGCCCCTGCGGCGAGGCCCGCGTTGGCGACGAACCGCGTCTTGGCGAACTTCTGCTTCTCGGCGCTGCTGCTGGCCGAGGGCGCGGCGGCCTTGGTCTCCTTGTCGTCGCTGCCGCAGGCCGTCGCGCCGGCGAGCAGGGCGCAGCACAGGGTGAGGGAGACTCCGGCACGGCGGACGGGTACGGGGCTTGGCACGGCAGCGGCCTCCAGAGGTGAGCGGTCCTCCGGGCAGCCTCACCCCGGGCGCGGGGCGCCGCCAGCGGGGCGGGCCCGAACGGGTTTCGAACGGGGCGCTCCCCGGTACCCGGCCACCATGTCTCCCACGCGGCACTCCCACGGCAGCACAGCGGCACGGGTCATCGCGCTCGTCGCCGACATCATGGCCGCCATACTCGGCCTGTGGATCCTGATGTACCTGCTGGACGCGAACCGCGCCAACGACCTCGTCCAGTTCATTCATGACGTGGCCCGGTGGCTGGCCGGCTGGTCGCACGACCTGTTCACCTTCGACGAGAAGTGGGCCAGGGTCGTCGCGGGCTACGGCCTGGCGGCAGTCGTCTACCTCCTGGTAGGCCACGCGATAGCGGGCCGCCTACGCCGGTACTGAGCGACGCCCCAAGGGAAGCGCCCCAAAGGGGCGCGGGGAACTGCGCGCCCAGCCCCATCGGACCCGCAGGTCAACCGCAGCACTCCGGGTCGAGCCCCCACGGCAGCCGCTCACCAGAGAAAACCGCACAGGTAGCCTCATCGCCACCGAGCGCCGCCACGGCGAGCAACAGCGACCCCGCCGTCCAGGTGGTCAGCTCCTCGGGCCAGATCGCCTTGTCGTCGAAGACGTAACCCGTCCAGTACAGCCCGCTCTTCGGATCGCGCAGGTGCTGGATGGACTGGAGGATCTTCAGGGCGTGGTCGGACTCGCCCAACACCCACAGGGCGAGGGCGAGTTCGGCGCTCTCGCCGCCGGTGACCCAGGGGTTGGGGTCGACGCAGCGCACGCCGAGGCCGGGCACCACGAAGCGGTCCCAGCCCTCCGCCATACGGGCCTTGGCCTCCTCGCCGGTCAGCGCGCCCCCCAGGACCGGGTAGTACCAGTCCATCGAGTAGCGGCCCTTGTCGAGGAAGCGCTCGGGGTGGCGGCGGATCGCGTGGGCGAGGGCGCCGGCCGCCAACTCCCAGTCGGGCTGCGGCTCTTCGCGCTGCTCTGCGATGGCGAGGGCGCACCGCAGCGCCTGGTGGATGGAGGAGGAGCCGGTGAGGAGCGCGTCGGTGACGGGCGTGCCGTCGGCCTCCCGCTTCCAGCCGATCTGCCCGCCGGGCTGCTGGAGCCCGAGGACGAACTCGACGGCGGCGACCACGGCGGGCCACATGCGGTCGAGGAACCCCTCGTCGCCGGTGGCGAGGTAGTGGTGCCAGACGCCGACGGCGATGTAGGCGCAGAAGTTGGTCTCGCGGCCCCGGTCGGTGACATCGTGCGGGTCGCCGTCGGCGTACGCCGCGTACCAGGAGCCGTCCGGGTTCTGGTGGCGGGCCAGCCAGTCGTAGGCACGCTCGGCGGCCGCGTGCTCGCCCGCCGCGTCCAGGGCCATGGCGGCCTCGGTGTGGTCCCACGGGTCGAGGTGGTGGCCGCGGAACCACGGGATGGCGCCGTCCTCGCGCTGGACGGCGAGGATGCCCCGTACGGTCGCCGTCGCCTGATCGGCCGTCAGGACGCCGGGCAGGACGAGGTGTTCGGTGCGCTCCGGGCTCGTCACTTGGCGGCCACCGCGGCGTCGTCGGCACCGGCCGCGGCCTCGGGGAGGTGCGGCTTGGTCGCGTACGCCACGAAGCTCTTGCCGACGACGGGGTTGAGCAGCTGCTCGGCGAGCCGGGTCGCCAGCGGCTTCTTCATGATGTCCCAGACGAGCAGCTTGTGGTACGCCCGCACCGGCAGCGCCTTGTCGTTGTCGACGCCGAACGCGCACTTGAGCCACCAGTACGGGGAGTGCAGCGCGTGCGCGTGGTGGGTGCCGTACGGCTTGAGGCCCGACTCCCGCATCCTGGTGAGGAGTTCGTCGGCCTTGTAGATGCGGATGTGGCCGCCCTCGACCTCGTGGTAGGCGTCGGAGAGTGCCCAGCAGACCTTCTCGGGGCCGTAGCGCGGGACGGTCACCGCGATGCGGCCGCCCGGCTTGAGCACCCGCACCATCTCGGCGAGTACGCCCTTGTCGTCGGGGATGTGCTCCATGACCTCGGAGATGATCACGACGTCGAACGAGGCGTCGGGGAAGGGGAGGTTGAGCGCGTCGCCCTCCATGGCGGTGGCCGTCGCCCCCGCCGGTGCCTCGCCCGCCTCCTTCATCGCGGCGAACCACTTGGCGACCTCGCGGATTTCCTCGGCGTTCTGGTCGAGGGCCACCACCCGCGCGCCGCGCCGGTAGCACTCGAAGGCGTGCCGGCCCGCGCCGCAGCCCAGATCGAGGACGCGGTCGCCCGCGGCGAGCGGGAAGCGGGTGAAGTCGACGGTCAGCATCAGCGAGGGCTCCCGGAGTACGTCGGGGTGGCCGCGGGGCGGCGGCCGGGGTCGGTGGCCGCGGCGCGGCTCATGGCCTGGCGGTAGCGCTCGGCCGTTCCCTTGGCGGCCTGCGCCCAGGTGAACTTCCTCAGCACCCGTTCGCGGCCCGCGCGGCCGAGGCGGGCCCGCAGCTCAGGGTCGCCGAGCAGCCGCTGGAGGCCGATCGCGAGCGCGCCCGCGTCGCCCGGCGGCACCGCGAGGCAGGTCTCGCCGTCGGGGCCGGCGACCTCCGGGATCGCGCCGCCGGTCGTCGCGAGGAGCGGCGTGCCGGTGGCCATCGCCTCCGCGGCGGGCAGCGAGAAGCCCTCGTACAGCGAGGGGACGCAGGCGACCTGCGCCGAGCGGACGAGGTCGACCAGCTCGGCGTCGGTGATGCCCTTGACGAACTCGACGGAGCCCTCGAGGCCGTAGCGCTCGATGGCCTGCGCGACGGGCCCGTCCTCGGCGCGCTTGCCGACGACGACGAGGTGGGCGCCGGGGTGCTCGGTGCGCACCTTGGCAAGCGCCTCGACGAGATGGACGAGGCCCTTGAGCGGCACGTCGGCGCTGGAGGTCGTCACGATCCGGCCCGGCACCTCGGGCACGGCCGGGTCCGGTGAGAAGAGGCCCGTGTCGGCGCCGATGTGGACGACGTCGATGCGGTCCTCGCGCACCCCGAGGTGGTCGATGATCTCCTGCCGGGAGGTGCCGGAGACGGTCAGGACCGAGGGGAGGCGGCGGGCGACGCGCTTCTGCATGCGGGTGAAGGCGTACCAGCGGCGGACGGACATGCGGCGCTTGAAGTCGGGCGCGGCGTCCAGCTCCAGCCGCCGGTCGACGGTGATGGGGTGGTGGATCGTGGTGACCAGGGGGGCGCCGAGGTCGCCCAACAGGCCGTAGCCGAGGGTCTGGTTGTCGTGGATGACGTCGAACTCGCCGCGCCGGGCACGCAGATGGCGCCGGGCCCGCAGGCTGAACGTGGCGGGCTCCGGGAAGCCGCCGGTCCACATGGTCGCCACTTCGAGGGCGTCGACCCAGTCGCGGAACTCGTCGCGCCGGGGGGTGCGGAAGGGGTCGGGCGAGCGGTAGAGGTCGAGGCTCGGCAGTTCCGTGAGGCTGAGGCCCGCCAGGCCCTCGCCCTCGTCCAGTACGGGGTAGGGCTGGGCGCCGATGACCTCGACGCTGTGGCCGAGCCTTGCCAGCTCGCGCGAGAGATGACGTACGTACACACCCTGGCCCCCGCAGAACGGGTTGCCCTTGTACGTGAGGAGGGCGATGCGCAACGGACGGTCGCCGTCGGCGTCGGAGCCCTTTCGGGGGCCCGCCTCCATGGCCTCAGCGGTCACTCTCGGCCCCCTTCTGCGTGCAGTTGTCCGCGAGGTTACGCCGGGACGGTAATCTAGAACAAGTTTCAGACTTGACCGGCGTCATCGTCGAGGGATCATCGGGTGCTCGCTGGACGATCGCTGATTGATCGCTGGACGAGCTTTGAATCTACCGGCAGGTAGGCGAGGTGTAAGGCCCGGATCAGGTGATTCGCGCCACCACGGGCTCCCTGCCATGCTGTGCGATCTCGCGAGGCGATGCGGAGGGGCACTCAGATGACAGCGGAAGCCAAGGCGGCGAGCCCTGCGACGCCGGCCCTCACCGAGCGGCAGGAGGCGCGCCGCCGCCGCATCCTGCACGCCAGCGCCCAACTGGCGAGCCGGGGCGGCTTCGACGCGGTGCAGATGCGCGAGGTCGCCGAGGCGGCGGGCGTGGCACTCGGCACGCTCTACCGCTACTTCCCCTCCAAGGTCCATCTCCTCGTCGCCACCATGCAGGACCAGCTCCAGCACATGCACACGACGATCCGCAAGCGTCCGCCCGCCGGTGAGACGCCCGCCGAGCGGGTCGCCGAGACGCTGATGCGGGCCTTCCGCGCGCTCCAGCGCGAGCCGCACCTCGCGGACGCGATGGTGCGGGCCCTGACCTTCGCCGACCGTTCGGTGAGCCCCGAGGTCGACACGGTCTCGCGGCTGACGACGGCGATCATCCTGGACGCGATGGGCCTGGAGCAGCCGCCCACCGCGGCGCAGCTGTCCGCGGTGCGGGTCATCGAGCACACGTGGCACTCCGCGCTCATCACCTGGCTCTCGGGGCGGGCGTCGATCGCCCAGGTGAAGATCGACATCGAGACGGTCTGCCGCCTCATCGACCTGACGGCCGAGTAGCGCGGGTAGGGCAGGCGTGGGCGCCGTCAGTCCTCCGGCGGGAAGACGGCCTCCCCGCTCTCGGCGAGCGTGATGGTGATGGCCTCGACCGGGCAGCCCTCGGCGGCTTCGAGCACCTGTTCGTTGGCATCGCCCTCGGGGGCGGTGGGGTGGGACTGCCGGGCGGTGTCCAGGGTGAATCCGCCGGGCGCTGTGCTCACGCACATGCCCGAGCCGATGCAGACGGACCGGTCGACCTCGACATGCCAGCGGTCGCCCATCAGGCGCCACTCCCCTCATAGCCGGCGGGCAGGTGGATCATCTTGTGCTCGAAGAACTCGCCGTACCCCTCGGGCCCGAACTCCCGCCCCAGGCCTGAGTTCTTGTACCCACCGAAGGGTCCGAGCATGTCGAGGCTGAAGGTGTTCACGGAGTACGTTCCCGTCCGCACCCGGCGCGCGACATCGATGCCCCGTTCGACGTCGGCGGTCCAGACGCTGCCGCTGAGCCCGTAGTCGGAGTCGTTGGCGATCCGCACGGCCTCGCTCTCGTCGCCGTACGGCAGCAGGCAGATGACGGGGCCGAAGATCTCCTCGCGGGCGATGCGCATCGCGTTGTCGACGCCGCCGAAGAGGGTCGGCTCGACGTACCAGCCCTGTTCGAATCCGGGCGGGCGGCCGCCGCCCGCGAGGATCTTGGCGCCCTCCTCCTGGCCGATGCGGATGTAGTCCAGGGAGCGCCGCTGCTGGCGCTCGGCGACCAGCGGGCCGAGTTCGGTGGCGGGGTCGAGGGGGTCGCCGACCTTGAGGGCGCGGGCCGCGGCGGCGAAGGCGTCGGCGAACTCGTCGTAGCGGGTGCGGGGCACCAGGATGCGGGTCTGGGCCACGCACGCCTGGCCGTTGATCATCCAGGCGAACGGTGCGATCCCGGCGACCGCGCTCGCCGCGTCGGCGTCGGGCAGGATCACCGCGGCCGACTTGCCGCCCAGCTCCAGGGTGACGCGGGTGAGGTTGCGGGCGGCGACCTCCATGACGCGCTTGCCCGCGGCGACGGATCCGGTGAAGGAGACCTTGTCGACGCCGGGGTGCCCGACCAGGTACTCGCTGACCTCGCGGTCGGCACAGAGGATGGAGAGCACGCCTTCCGGTAGGCCGGCCTCGGAGGCGATCTCCGCGAGGATGTAGGCGTCCAGCGGCGTCTCGGGCGAGGTCTTCAGGATCACCGGACACCCGGCGAGCAGCGCGGGGGCGAGCTTGGCGGCGGCGGTGAACTGCGGGACGTTCCAGGGCACGACGGCCGCGACGACGCCCATCGGCTCGCGGCGCACGAGCAGTTTCCCGAGGACTCCGTCGCGGCTCTCCTCGTACGGGAAGTCGCGGGCGACCGTGAGCGCCGCGTCCCACACCATCATCGCGGCCAGCGCCTGCACCATCACCCCGGAGGTGTACGGGGTGCCGTTCTCGGTGCTGATGACGCGGGCGATCTCCTCGTGGCGCACCGCGAAGCCGTCCTTGATCCTGGTGACGATCTCGATCCGCTCGTCCAGGGTCATCCGCGGCCAGGGGCCCTCGTCGAACGCCCTGCGCGCGGTGGCGACGGCGCGGTCCACGTCGGCGGGGGACGCGTGCGGCACGCGGGCGAAGACCTGCCCGGTGTGCGGGGAGACGACGTCGATGACGTCCTTGCCGAGCGGGTCGACCCACTCCCCGCCGATGAACAGCTGTCCGTGTTCCACGAGCTCCGTCATGGCTGACTGCCTCCTGCGGGGCGGTTCCCGGGACTTCGCTTTGCTGACACTGTTTCAGGCTGCGCTCTCAGGCTGTGCTCTCAGGGCTGTGCTCTCAGGGCTGTGCTCGAACTGATACCAGTTCTAGTTGGAGGAGTCCACGAACGCCAGGGCCGGGCCGGTAACTCCCGGACGGATGAGCCGACTTGGCGGGCCATTGGAACCGGTTCTAGTTATAGTGAGGGCATCCGGCGACGACGAGACGAGGCGCCCATGACCCCGCAGACGGCCGAACCGCCGGTGATCGCGCACGGCGGGGGCGTCTGGAGCATCAAGGTCCCGATCCCCGACAACCCCCTCGGCTTCACCCTCGTCCACCTCCTGGACACCGACGCCGGGCCCGTCCTCGTCGACACCGGCTGGGACGACCCGGCGTCCTGGGCCACGCTCACCGCCGGGCTCGCGACCTGCGGCGTCGCGGTCGAGGACGTACACGGCGTGGTCATCACGCACCACCACCCCGACCACCACGGCCTCTCCGCGAAGGTCCGCGAGGTGTCCGGGGCATGGCTCGCGATGCACGAGGCGGACGCCTCCGTGGTGCGCCGCACCCGCTCCCACTCGCCCGAGCGCTGGTACGGCTACATGGCCGCGAAGCTCACCGCCGCCGGCGCCCCCGCCGACCACGTCGCCCCGCTGATCCGCGCCAGGGACGAGGGCCGCCCTCGCAAACTGCCCGGCCTCGACCCCGCTCTGCCCGACCGCGGGATCACCCCGGGCGAACTCCTCGCCCTGCCCGGCCGCCGCCTGCGCGCGATCTGGACGCCGGGCCACACCCCGGGCCACGTCTGCCTGCACCTGGAGGAGGCCCACCCGGCGGGGCTCCCGGGCAACGGCCGCCTCTTCTCCGGCGACCACCTGCTGCCCGGGATCACCCCGCACATCGGCCTGTACGAGGACCCCGAGGACGACACGGTCACCGATCCCCTCGGCGACTACCTGGACTCCCTGGAGCGCGTCGGGCGCCTGGACCCCGCGGAGGTGCTCCCCGCCCACCAGCGCGCGTTCACCGACGCCCCGGCCCGCGTCCGCGCCCTCCTCGCCCACCACGAGGAACGCCTGACCGGCCTGCTCACCCTCCTCGCCGAGCCCCTCACCCCCTGGCGGCTCGCCGAGCGCATGGAGTGGAACCGCCCCTGGGCCGACATCCCCTACGGCTCGCGCAACATCGCCGTCTCGGAGGCGGAGGCCCATGTGCGCCGCCTGGTGAAGCTGGGCCGGGCGGAGGCGGTGCCGGGCAGCGATCCGGTGACGTACGTGGCGGTGTGAAGGAGGCCGGTAGAGTGGCCGGGTCGTCCTCACGTCCGCGCAGGGGGAAGCCGGTGCGAATCCGGCGCTGACCCTTCCCCAAGCTCTCGGCTTCGCTCGAGCAGGGGAGGCCCCATTCCGTCAACCACGAATCGTGGTGAGCCGGAATGCCCGGTGCGGAGCGTGACCGGCTCGCTTCATCGGGGCCCCCGATGAGCGGCACCGTCGAGGTATACGGAGCCGGAGCCGCCCGGAAGCCGTGCTCGCACGGTGCCGTGCCGCCCCGCTCCCCGCAGGGAGAGGCAACCCGCCGCATCATGAACGTTCGCCGCAGCGCAGCGGTCCTGGCCGCCGTCGCCGTGTTCGGCTCGGCCGCCGCACCGGCCGCCTTCGCGGACGGCGCCTCGCCGTCGCCCTCGACCGCGCTCCCCTCGGGCCTGTACGGCAAGTCCGACCCCAAGTTCGACGGCGTCTTCCGTCAGTCGTACGCCCTCCTCGCCCAGGACACCGTGGGCGTCAAGCCCGCGGCCAAGGCCGTGAACTGGCTGACCGGGCAGCAGTGCGCGAGCGGCGGTTTCGCGGCCTACCGCGCCGACGCGAGCGAGCCGTGCGACTCCAAGACACAGGTCGACAGCAACTCCACCGCCGCCGCCGTGCAGGCGCTCGCCGCGCTCGGCGGCGAGGACAAGAGCCTCGGCAAGACGGTCGAGAAGAGCGTGGCCTGGCTGAAGTCCGTCCAGAACCAGGACGGCGGCTGGGGCTACAACCCGGGCCTGCCCACCGACGCCAACTCCACCGGCATCGTGGTCGGCGCGCTCGTCGCCGCCGGTGAGAACCCCGCGAACGTGAAGTCGCAGGACGGCAAGTCCGCCTATGACGCGCTGCCGAAGCTCGCCATGGACTGCGGCAAGGGCGACGGCGCCTTCGGCCTCGCCGACGCCAAGTCCAAGAAGCTCAGCCCGAACGCGGACGCCACCGCGGCCGGTGTGCTCGGCAGCCTCGGCAAGGGCCTGGTCGTGGCGCCCGGCAAGAAGGCGGACGACTCCGCCCCCAAGTGCGCGAAGCCGGACACCGCCTCGCAGGCCGCGAGCAACGGCACGGGCTACCTCCTGGACGTACTCGGCGAGAACGACGGCCACCTGATGTCCGCGATGCCGGGCGCCAAGGACCAGCCTGACCTCGGCAACACCGCCGACGCCGTGGTCGCGCTGGCCGCCGCCGGGCAGCGCGGCCAGGCCGAGAAGTCCGCCAAGTGGCTCGCGGAGAACTCCGCGAAGTGGGCGAAGGAGTCGGGTCCCGCCGCCTACGCCCAGCTGATCTTCGCCGCCCACGCGGCGGGCATGGACCCGCGCGACTTCGGCGGCGCCGACCTCGTCGAGCGTCTGGGCGCCCAGGGCCCGCCCGCCCAGACCGCCTCCGACTCCTCGTCGGCCTCGGCCTCGGACGAGAAGAAGGACGAGGACGGGGGCACCAACATCTGGTGGATCATCGGTGTCGGCATGGTCGCCGGCATCGGCATCGGCTTCCTCTACAGCGCCAACCGCAAGAAGCAGCAGCCGTGACGCGGGGCCGGACGCGTCTGGTGCCCCGGCGCGCGTGGCGCGGGCGCATGGCGGTGGCGGCGTTCCTCGCCGCCCTGCTCGGCGTCCTCGCCGCCGCGCCCTCCCAGGCCGCCGGCTACCGCTACTGGTCGTTCTGGGACCGGGACGGCAGCACCTGGACATACGCCACTCAGGGGCCCGGCACCGCACGGCCCGATGACGGCGACGTCCAGGGATTCCGCTTCTCGGTCTCCGAGGACTCCAAGGACGCCGCCAAGCCGCGCGGCCCCGCCGACTTCAAGGAGATCTGCCGGAGCACCCCCGCCGAGGACGGCCGCAAGCGGGTCGCCCTCGTCATCGACTACGGGCTGCCGACGGACGCGCCCCACGACGACAACCCGCCCGCGCCGCGCACGGCCTGCGCCCGGGTCGCCGAGGACGCCACCAGCGCGGAAGCGCTCGCCTCTGTCGCCAAGCCGCTGCGCTACGACAGCAAGGCGCTGCTCTGCGCCATCGACGGCTACCCGAGGTCGGGCTGCGGCGAGCAGGTCTACAACGACACCCTGAAGACCGAGGCGCGGCCGAAGGCGGACGGGGACGAGGGTGAGGACGACGGCGGGCCCTCCGTCGGTCTGATCGCGGGGGCCGCCGCCGTGGCGCTGCTCGGCGGCGCCGCGTTCTGGCAGGCCCGGCGCCGCCGCGGCTGACGCGGCCCCGGACACGGACAGCACGATGACGAACCACGGCAGCGGCGCGCCCGGCCTCCTGCGGCGCCGCCTCGCCCCCGAGGCCCACCGGAGCAACGCCCTGCACCCGGGCGCCTGGTGGGTGTGGGCGCTGGGCCTCGGCACGGCGGCGTCCCGGACGACCAATCCGCTGCTGATCGGGCTGCTGGTCGGCGTCGCGGGCTATGTCGTGGCCGCCCGGCGGAGTTCGGCGCCCTGGGCGAAGTCGTACGGCGCGTTCGTGAAGCTCGGCCTGGTCGTCATCGCCATCCGGCTGGTCTTCGCGATCGTGCTGGGCTCGCCGATCCCCGGTACGCACGTCCTGGTGACGCTGCCCGAGGTGCCGCTGCCCGACTGGGCCAAGGGCGTGCGGATCGGCGGCAAGGTCACGGCGGAGGGCATGGTCTTTGCGCTGTACGACGGCATCAAGCTGGCGGGCCTGCTGATCTGCGTCGGCGCCGCCAACGCCCTGGCGAGCCCGTCCCGGCTCCTGAAGTCGCTGCCGGGCGCGCTGTACGAGGTGGGGGTCGCCGTCGTCGTGGCGATGACCTTCGCGCCGAACCTCATCACGGACGTGCGGCGGCTGCGGGCCGCGCGGCGGTTGCGGGGGCGGCCGGACAAGGGGGTGCGCGGGCTGCTGCAGGTCGGTCTGCCGGTCCTTGAGGGCGCCCTTGAGCGGTCGGTCGCGCTGGCCGCCGCGATGGACGCGCGCGGCTTCGGGCGCAGCGCCGCCGTCCCCGTCGGCGTGCGCAGGCTCACCGCCGTACTGACGCTGGGCGGCCTGATGGGCGTCTGCGTGGGCACGTACGGCCTGCTGACCGCCCAAGGCGCCGCCTACGGACTGCCGTTCCTGCTCACCGGCCTGCTCGCCTCGCTCGCGGGCCTGCGTCTCGGCGGACGCCGCGCGGTACGCACCCGCTACCGCCCCGACGCGTGGGGCGTGCGCGCCTGGCTGGTCGCGGGCTCGGGCCTGGCGGTCGCGGCCCTGACGATCTGGTCCGCGTCCCACGACATGGGGGCGCTGCACCCCGGCGTCGTCCCGCTCGTCGCCCCGACCCTCCCGCTGTGGCCCGCCGCGGCGGCCCTGCTCGGCCTGCTTCCGGCGTTCGTGGCGCCGGTGCCCATGGGGGAGCAGGCGCCCTCGACCCCCGTACGCCCCGTCGTTTCTCCCGAGGAGACCTCATGATCCGCTTCGAGGATGTCTCGGTGACGTACGAGGGGAGTGCCGCGCCCACCGTGCGGGGGGTTGATCTCACCGTCCCGGAAGGTGAGCTGGTGCTGCTCGTCGGCCCGTCCGGGGTCGGCAAGTCGACGCTGCTCGGGACGGTCAGCGGGCTCGTGCCGCACTTCACCGGGGGCACCCTGCGCGGGCGCGTCACCGTGGCGGGCCGCGACACCCGTACGCACAAGCCCCGCGAGCTGGCCGACGTCGTGGGCACCGTGGGCCAGGACCCCCTCGCGCACTTCGTGACGGACACGGTCGAGGACGAGCTGGCCTACGGGATGGAGTCGCTGGGTCTCGCGCCCGGCGTGATGCGCAGGCGGGTCGAGGAGACCCTGGACCTGCTCGGCCTCGCCGAGCTGCGCGACCGGCCCATCGCCACGCTCTCCGGCGGTCAGCGCCAGCGCGTCGCGATCGGCTCGGTCCTCACCCCGCACCCGCGGGTCCTCGTCCTCGACGAGCCGACCTCCGCGCTCGACCCGGCCGCCGCCGAAGAGGTCCTCGCCGTGCTCCAGCGGCTCGTCCACGACCTCGGCACGACCGTCCTGATGGCCGAGCACCGCCTCGAACGGGTCGTGCAGTACGCGGATCAGCTGCTGCTGCTCGCGGCCCCGGGCGAGCCTCCGGTACTCGGCGACCCGGCGGAGCTGATGGCCCGCTCCCCCGTCTGCCCCCCGGTCGTCGCGCTCGGCCGCCTCGCGGGCTGGTCGCCGCTGCCGCTGACCGTGCGGGACGCGCGGCGCAGGGCGGGCGCGCTGCGGGAACGGCTGGCCGGGGCGGAACCGCGCCAGGAGGAGGCGGCCGTGCGGCCCGTGGAGCGGCCGGCGAGCCGGTGGCCCCGGCCGCGCAAGGAACGTACGTCCGACAGGGCACCCGCGGCGGCCGTCGAACGCCTCGCCGTGCGGCGCGGCCGCGTAGAGGCGCTGCGCCGCGTCGACCTCACCGTCATGCCGGGCGAGACCGTCGCCCTGATGGGCCGCAACGGCGCCGGGAAGTCCACGCTCCTTTCCACCTTGGTCGGCCTCCTGGAACCCACCTCGGGCGCCGTCCACGTCGGCGGCGCCGTCCCCCACCGCACCGCGCCGCGCCAGCTGATCCGGCACGTCGGCCTGGTGCCGCAGGAACCGCGCGACCTGCTGTACGCGGACACCGTGGCCGCCGAGTGCGCCGCCGCCGACCGGGACGCGGGCGCCGACGCCGGGGCGTGCCGGGCGCTGGTGAGCGAGCTGCTGCCCGGCATCGCGGACGACACGCACCCCCGGGACCTCTCCGAGGGCCAGCGCCTCGCGCTCGCCCTGGCGATCGTGCTGACCTCGCGCCCGCCCCTTCTCCTGCTCGACGAGCCGACCCGCGGCCTGGACTACGCGGCCAAGGCCCGCCTCGTCACGATCCTGCGGGGGCTGGCGGCCGAGGGGCACGCGATCGTGCTGGCCACGCACGACGTGGAGCTGGCCGCCGAGATCGCCCACCGCGTGGTGATCCTCGCGGACGGCGAGGTCGTCGCGGACGGCCCGACCCCGCAGGTCGTGGTGTCGTCGCCGGCCTTCGCGCCGCAGGTCACGAAGATCCTGGCGCCCAGGGAGTGGCTGACGGTGACGCAGGTGCGCGAGGCGCTGGACACGGTGGGGGGAGCGTCATGAGCGCCGCCTCCGATGCGAAGAGGGCCGCCTCCGGTGAGAAGAGCGCCGCCGCCGGTGAGAAGAGGCGGGCCCGTGCCATCCGCCTCGGCCCCCGTTCGGTCGCCGCGCTCGCGCTGGTCAGCGCGGTGGGCGTGGTCGCCTTCGGGTGGCCGCTGCTCTCCAGCCAGGGCTCGGGGTTCGCCGAGCACGCCCAGGACGCCCCGTGGCTGTTCGCGGCGCTGCTGCCGCTGCTGCTCGGCGTCGTCGTGGCGACCATCGCGGACGTCGGCCTGGACGCGAAGGCCATCGCCATGCTGGGCGTGCTGGCGGCCGCGGGCGCCGCGCTGCGGCCGCTCGGCGCGGGCACGGCGGGCATCGAGCCGATGTTCTTCCTGATGGTGCTGAGCGGACGGGTGCTCGGGCCGGGCTTCGGGTTCGTGCTCGGGGCGGTGTCGATGTTCGCGTCGGCGCTGCTCACGGGGGGCGTGGGGCCGTGGATGCCGTTCCAGATGCTGTCGATGGGCTGGGTCTGCATGGGCGCGGGGCTGCTCCCGGGGGCGGAGACCTTGCGGGGGCGCCGCGAGCTGTGGCTGCTCGCGGGCTATGGCGCGGTCTCCGCCGTGCTGTACGGCACGGCCATGAACCTCCAGGGCTGGCCCTACCTCGGCGGGATGGCCACCGGCGTCTCCTTCCAGCCGGGCGACCCCCTCGCCGAGAACCTCGCCCGTTTCGTCGCGTACTGCCTGGCCACCTCGCTCGGCTGGGACCTGCCGAGGGCCGTGGTCACGGTCCTGCTGAGCCTCACGCTCGGGCCTGCCGTCCTGAAGGCGCTGCGGCGGGCCACGAGGCGGGCGGCTTTCGAGGCGCCGGTCACATTCGAGGCGCCAAAGCCGTGAGGGCTCTTCTGCTCTCCGTTACATGAATGGCGCAAACTCGTGAGGCGGCCCACAGGACCTTGGTCCTCTACGAGGGGGGCTCGTAGCCGCCGCGCCTTGATGGACATGCGTCAATTGCCGCGCTGACCTGGGGATTGAGAGCCACGTCACAGACGGGCCATTCGGCTCGGGTGCGACTTCCACTAGTAAGAGGGGTCATTGCGGCGAGGTCTCGGGCCTGTTTCTCTGGATGAGTCGCACGGCGCCGACGTCCCCACGGGAACTCGGCGCCTGTGCATGTCCCCCACGTTTCACGGCACGCACCGCGACAACCCCGTCCCCCACCGGAAGGTCCTCTGTGTCCGCCTCGCTCATCCGCCGCATCGCTTCCCCGAAGAAGGCCCTCTCCGGCGGCCTCGTCGCCGCCGCCGCCACCGGCATGGTCTTCGCCGCGGCCCCGGCCCAGGCAGCCACCCCGACCACCACGAAGTCCGTCGT
>NZ_WMBF01000370.1:0-6426 GCF_019400875.1 Streptomyces anatolicus
GCCGCCAGCGTTCGTCCTGAGCCAGGATCAAACTCTCCGTGAATGTTTTCCCGTAATCGGGATGAACACCACGAGAGCGGAACGGTCGGAAGGAATAATCCCGTCCGTTCACAGCGTCCTCGCTGTGTCGCCTGCACGAACAAATGCCGTACAGGACTTTTTCAAAGGAACCTCAACTCACCGAAGTGAGTCGGGGTATCAACATATCTGGCGTTGACTTTTGGCACGCTGTTGAGTTCTCAAGGAACGGACGCTTCCTTTGTACTCACCCTCTCGGGCTTTCCTCCGGGCGCTTCCCTTCGGTGTTTCTTTTGTTCTTGCGTTTCCGACTCTATCAGACTCTTTCGTGTCCGATTTCCTCGGTGCCTTTCCGGTTCCCGCTCCGGCCTTTCGGCTTTCGCGTTTCACTTTCCGGCGGTTCCGACTTTATCAGGTCCCATTCGACTCTCTGACCACGGTCACCGCAGACATGCGGAACCAAGATCAGGGATAGGATCTGGCGTGAAGGATGTCGCCGAGTCAGGACGCTTGGCTGCGTCCCACGACCTCAGGCAGAGTCCGACTCTACATCGGCTCCCGGGCAGGTGCAAATCGTTTGTGCTGTGCTCCTACGTCCGTCAACCGGGATCTCTCGTGCGGAACCGGGACTTCCTATGACTTACGCTTCTGAGCAGTGCGTCGTCCAGGACAGGTAGCGACGGCGGCTACAAATCTCCACCCCCTGGGAGGCTTGCCATGACCAGTGTTTCGTCCCCGCTCGCCGGACGCGCCATTGGGCTCTCCGCAGTACCGGATCCCGTGTTCTCAGGTGCCATGGTCGGCCCTGGCACGGCCATCGATCCCGTGCGTGAGCCCTCCTACGCGGTCTCGCCCGTGGACGGCATCATCGTCTCTCTCCACCCGCACGCGTTCGTGGTGGTCGACGATCAGGGTCACGGCGTCCTGACGCACCTCGGCATCGACACCGTTCAGCTCAATGGCGAGGGCTTCGAGCTGCTCGTCAACAAGGGTGACACCGTGCAGCGCGGTCAGTCCGTGGTGCGCTGGGACCCGGCCGCCGTCGAGGCCGCCGGCAAGTCCCCGGTCTGCCCGGTCGTGGCGCTCGAGGCCACGGCCGAGTCCCTCTCCGACCTGGTCGAGGACGGCGACGTGAAGGCCGGCGACGCGCTCTTCGGCTGGAAGTGACGTCATCGCCGTCGCTGACGGCAGGTAGGACAACCAACGCGGCGGCCGGGTCCGCCGCACTATCGGAGACGGGTGAGATGGAGACAACGCTGCGAGGCGTCGGTGTGAGCCACGGTGTGGCGATCGGCGAGGTTCGGCACATGGGCACGGCGGTTCTCGAGCCGCCGGCCAAGCAGATTCCCGCGGAGGAGGCCGAGCGCGAACAGGGGCGCGCTCGCCAGGCCGTGGAAGCTGTGGCGGCCGACCTGATTGCGCGCGGCAATCTGGCCGGTGGCGAGGCGCAGGCGGTGCTCGAGGCACAGGCCATGATCGCCCAGGACCCGGAGCTCATGTCCGACGTCGACCGTCGCGTCACCGTCGGCAGCACGGCCGAGCGCGCCGTCTACGACGCGTTCTCCCACTACCGCGAACTGCTCGCCGGTGCCGGTGAGTACATGGCCGGTCGCGTGGCGGACCTCGACGACGTGCGGAATCGTATCGTCGCCCGTCTGCTGGGCGTTCCGATGCCGGGTGTCCCGGACAGCGACGAGCCGTACGTACTGATCGCGCGGGACCTGGCGCCCGCGGACACCGCGCTGCTCGACCCGACTCTGGTGCTCGGCTTCGTCACCGAAGAGGGCGGCCCGACCAGTCACAGCGCGATCCTCGCCCGTGCGCTCGGCGTGCCGGCCGTGGTCGCGCTGCCCGGGGCCGGGGAGCTTGCCGAGGGCACTGTCGTGGCCGTCGACGGCAGCACCGGTGAGATCTTCGTGGACCCGAGCATCGAGAAGCGCGAGCAGCTCGAGGCCGCCGCCGCCTTGCGCAAGGCGGCGCTGGCGGCGTCGACCGGGCCGGGTGCGACGTCCGACGGGCACAAGGTCCCGCTGCTCGCCAATGTCGGCGGGCCCGCCGATGTGCCTGCCGCCGTCGAGGCGGGGGCCGAGGGTGTCGGTCTGTTCCGTACCGAGTTCCTCTTCCTCGACGACAGCACGAAGGCGCCGTCCGAGGAGAAGCAGGTCGAGGCGTACCGCAAGGTGCTCGAGGCCTTCCCCGAGGGCCGTGTGGTCGTGCGGGTGCTGGACGCCGGTGCGGACAAGCCGCTCGACTTCCTGACGCCGGCCGACGAGCCGAACCCCGCGCTGGGCGTGCGGGGCCTGCGGGCGCTGCTCGATCACCCGGAGGTGCTGCGCACGCAGCTGACCGCGCTGGCCAAGGCCGCCGAGGGGCTGCCGGTCTACCTCGAGGTCATGGCTCCGATGGTCGCGGACCGCACCGACGCCAAGGCGTTCGCGGACGCCTGTCGTGAGGCGGGGTTGCAGGCGAAGTTCGGCGCGATGGTCGAGATTCCGTCGGCGGCTCTGCGGGCGCGCTCGATCCTTCAGGAGGTCGAGTTCCTCTCGCTGGGCACCAATGACCTCGCGCAGTACGCGTTCGCCGCCGACCGGCAGGTGGGCGCCGTGTCCCGGCTCCAGGACCCGTGGCAGCCCGCGCTGCTCGACCTGGTCTCGCTCTCCGCGGAGGCCGCGCGGGCCGAGGGCAAGAGCTGTGGCGTGTGTGGCGAGGCCGCGTCGGATCCGCTGCTCGCCTGTGTGCTGACGGGTCTGGGTGTCACCTCTCTGTCGATGGGTGCCGCGTCGATTCCTTACGTGCGGGCGACTCTCGCGAAGTACACGCTTGCCCAGTGCGAGCGTGCCGCGTCGGCGGCCCGTGCCGCGGACACTGCCGAGGAGGCCCGCAAGGCCGCTCAGGCGGTGCTGTCCGGCGAGTAGCCGCACGGTCGTTGTTCCGAGGGGCGTCCCACCCGTGTGGTGGGGCGCCCCTCGGGCGTTCAGTGTGTGTGGCCCCTTTCCTGGTCGTCGCCTTCGAGGTGGGGTGCCGCGCAGTAGTCGACGCCGGACTCCGGGGCGACGAGGTCTCCTGAGATGGCGTCGGTGCAGTACGCGTCGAAGACCTCGGCCGCGGTGAGGGGCTGGAGCAGGCCGCCGTGCATGCGCCAGCCCTGGACGCGGTCACGGGCGCCTGGCGCGCTGGTGCGCAGCACC
Source organism: Streptomyces anatolicus (assembly GCF_019400875.1). Lineage (NCBI taxonomy): Bacteria > Bacillati > Actinomycetota > Actinomycetes > Kitasatosporales > Streptomycetaceae > Streptomyces > Streptomyces anatolicus. The sequence goes on from NZ_WMBF01000370.1 coordinate 3,207, forward strand.
ATGCCCGCGGCGCGGTGGGTGGCGATGCCGACGGCGAGGACCGTGGCGAACTCCAGGGCCTCGCTCTCGTCGAGCACGGCGCCGCCGTCGGCGTCGACTTCCACGTGCAGTGCGGCGAGGAGGGTCTCGGAGTCGGAGGGCACGCTGCACACCAGGTGCCGGGTGCCTGGGGTCGAGGTGTCGATGGCTCGGGTGATCAGTTCCGAGGCGCGGGCGAACGCGGCGCGGCCGATGTCCTCGCCGCAGGTCGCGCAGGCGCCGGTGCGGGCGAGCACCGTGGTCGCGTACTCCCACGTGGCCTGGCGGACCGCCTCGTCGACTAGGTCGGGCAGGAGGTCGGCGAGGGGCTGGCCCTCATAGGGAATCGTGGGGCCGCCCGATGCCAGTTCGGCGGTGAAGCGGGTGCGGCTTGCCGGGGTGTCGGGGTCCAGGCCGGTGTCCTCGCAGTACGCCTCGTACTCCTCGGGGTCGAAGAGAGCGACCGAGGTGTGCCTGCCCTGGGAGGCGAGGGTCCTGAGCAGGGCTTCGACCTGCTGGAGGTAGGTGTCGTGGTCGTCGAAGGCGAAGGTGCGGTAGCGGCGCATCGCCGCGAAGTCCTCCTCATCGGCCAGCAGGCCGATGGTTCCGGCGACTTCGCGGCGCAAGGCGCGTCGCATCGTGTCGGGTCGGGTGTGCGCCATGATTTCCCCCTGCGCTCGGTCGGTCAATGCTCACTCAGAGTAATCACGGGCACTGACAATCGGCGCTGAGCTGCGGGGAAGGGGTCAGGAGCGCTGGCGGAAGAGGTCCTCGTAGAAGTGGAGGAGGTCGAGGTTGTCGACCGAGCCGGGGTTGACCGCCTTGTTCAGCGGGGTGCCTTGGAGGAGGCGTTTGACCGGGACCTCGATGCGCTTGCCGGTGAGGGTGTGCGGGATGCCGGGGACCTCGATGACCTCGTCGGGGACGTGGCGCGGGGAGAGCTGTTCGCGGATGGTCCGCTTGATGCGGTCGCGCAGGGCGTCGTCGAGGGCCGCGCCGGGGGTGAGGTGGACGAAGAGCGGCATCCAGTAACCGCCGTTGGGCTGTTCGACTCCGATGACGAGGGATTCGCGGATCTCGGGCAGTCGTTCGACGGCCTCGTAGATGTCGGCGGAGCCCATGCGGACGCCCTGGCGGTTGAGCGTGGAGTCGGAGCGGCCGTGGATGATCACCGAGCCGCGTGCGGTGCGGGTGATCCAGTCGCCGTGGCGCCAGACTCCGGGGTAGGTGTCGAAGTAGCTGTCGTGGTAGCGCGTGCCGTCCGGGTCGTTCCAGAAGTGGATGGGCATGGACGGCATGGGGTTGGTGACGACCAGTTCGCCGACCTCGTCGATGAGCGGCTTGCCCTGGGGGTCCCAGGACTGGAGGTCCGTGCCGAGGCAGGGCGCCTGGAGTTCGCCGATGTGGACGGGGAGGGTGGGCACGGCGCCCGCGAAGCAGGAGCAGACGTCCGTGCCGCCGCTGACCGATGCCGTCCAGAGGCCGCCGGGGGTCTGCGCGAATTCGTCGTGCAGCCAGCGGAAGCCGTCGGGGGGCAGCGGGGAGCCGGTGGTGGCGACGCACTTGACGCGGGAGAGGTCGAAGTCGCGGGCCGGGTGGACGTCGGCCTTGCGGCAGGCCATGACGTACGCGGCTGAGGTGCCGTAGAGGGTGGCGCCGGTGCGTTCGGCGATGCGCCACTGGGCGGCGGTGTCGGGGTAGCCGGGGCTGCCGTCGTACAGGACGATCGTGGTGCCGGTCAGGAGGCCGGAGACGAGGAAGTTCCACATCATCCAGCCGGTCGAGGTGTACCAGAAGAAGCGGTCGTCGGGGCCGAGGTCGCAGTGCAGACCGAGCTGTTTGAGGTGTTCGACGAGGATGCCGCCCTGGGACTGGACGATCGCCTTGGGCAGGCCGGTGGTGCCCGAGGAGTACAGCACCCACAGGGGGTGGTCGAAGGGCACCTGTTCGAAGACGGGTGCCACGTCGGCCGAGGTGAGGGCCGCCCACTCCAGGGCGCCTTCGGGGGCGTCGGTGCCGAGCAGCGGGATGTGGACGACCGCCCGGAGGCTGGGCAGTTCGGAGCGGAGTTCGGCGACGGTGTCGCTGCGGTCGTGTTCCTTGCCGCCGTAGCGGTAGCCGTCGACGGTGAAGAGCACGACCGGTTCGACCTGCTGGAAGCGGTCCAGGACACTGCGGGCGCCGAAGTCGGGGGCGCAGGAGGTCCAGACGGCTCCGACGGCGGCGGTGGCGAGGAGCGCGACGACGGCCTGGGGGATGTTCGGCAGGTAGCCGCTGACGCGGTCTCCTGGGCGTACGCCCAGGGCGCGCAGCTCCGCGGCCAGGGAGCCGACCTGGCGGCGCAGTTCGGCCCAGGTGACGGTCTGTGGGTCGTGGCTCTCGTCGACGTGGAGTAGTGCGGGGGCGTCCGCGCGCGCGGGGTCGTCGGCGGCGCGCAGGGCGTGCTGGGCGTAGTTGAGCGTGGATCCGGGGAACCACTGGGCGCCTGGCATCGAGCGGTCGCCGAGCACGCGCGCGTAGGGGGTGGTGAAGGTGACGTCGAACCAGTCGGTGACGGCTTTCCAGAACGTTTCGAGGTCGGTCACCGACCAGTGGTGCAGCGCTTCGTAGCCGCCCTCGGCCGGGGCTCCGTACCGCTCGGCGGCCCAGGCCTGGAACCGGGTGATCTGCGCTTCGGCGATCCTCTCCGGGCTCGGCTGCCAGAGCGGCGCGGGGTTCGCTGAGGACGTCATGGGGCGGCTCCCGGACTGTACGCGTCGTGTGCGTGCGGAGTGCGCACGTGCTGGGTGTGCGCGTGAACACGGCTGAAAGGGACGATGCCACGTGATCGACTTCCGCACCAGGGTGTACCGCACACGGCCGGCCCGGTGGTCATGTGTCGTAGCCCCAGGTGAACGGCAGTTGAACGGACCCCACGGGCGGCGTTTCCGGTGGCAGGGTGAGCGGCATGAACGGTCGTGACCTGGTGCGTTCGGTGAAGGCGGTCGGCATGGTCGGCACGGGGCAGGGGTTGCGCGCGGTGCGCTCCTCGTGGCGCAGGTGGCGGGCCGACGCGGTGGGGCTGGCCCCTCGGCGGGCCGAGCGCGCGCGGGTGCCCGGTCCTGTGGTGGGGGTGGAGCCGGGGCCCGGTGGTGGTGTGGTGCGGTTCGCCCGGTCCGAGCTGCGGGTGCGGGTGACGGCCGGTGGGGCGGTCTTCTGGGGG